>CALXVF010000044.1 GCA_944391895.1 uncultured Clostridia bacterium | reverse complement strand
ACATTGCTGTATTTTCCCATAAGCTCAATTGCTAAAGTTCTAGTAACTTTGTCATTCATTTCATTTAGACATTCAAAATCTATAAAAACAATTCTTTCTAGTTCGTTCATATAAATTTTATTGATTTTAGAACCTATTAAATATTTTCTTAAAAGCATGCAAAAGTTGGGCGCTACATATGGGTTTGATTTTTCTTTAGTAGTTAAATTAATTCTATAATTATTAGCTGTTGTGTTTATATTTACTGCATATGTTGTTCTATCAGCATATATGCTCATTATAATTTCATTACTATTTGGTTCATATATTCTATTTACTTTGCCATTAATAAGAACTTTTAATTCTTTAATGACAGAATTTAAAACTAGTCCATCAAGTGCCATAATATTTCCTCCATTATTTCCTGTAAATAATAGCATATAATCATTGAAAAAACAATAATAAAAATTTAAAAAAACACGAAAATCTATTGACATTAGGCTACTTTATCAATATAATACAGTGGTAAATACAGTGGAGGTATACTTTTAGATGGCAAACAGCAACATTTTCTTTTCAAAAGACATATATGATAACATAACTGATGAAGAGTTGATTAAAAGAATAAAGTCTAACGATACTGTGGCTTTGAATTTTTTAATTCATAGATATAAAGATGTTGTAAGTATGAAAGTTAGCAAATATTATTTAAATGGCGCTGAAAAAGAGGATATTGAACAAGAGGGTTTGATTGGTCTTTATAAGGCTATTAGAGGTTTTGACTTAGAAAAGCAAAATTCCTTTAAGACATTTGCCAACCTTTGTATAGAAAGGCAAATTATAACTGCGATAAAAGGTTCAAATAGACAAAAGCATATGCCACTTAATTCATATTTGTCATTAAATACGTCAAATTATGAAAATGAAGATGGAGAAGAAGAAGGGCAATTAATAGAAGTCCTTGATGCTAATACTGTTGAAGATCCATTAGATACAGTTACAAAAAATGAGTATTATAAAATGGTGGAAAAGACTATAGATGAATCACTTAGCGATTTTGAAAAAAAGGTTCTAGCAAAGTTTATAGATGGACAAAGCTATATACAAATTGCGGAAAGCTTAAATTCACCAGTAAAGTCAATAGATAATGCAATTCAAAGGATTAGAAAAAAAGCTATAAAAAATCTAGAAAATGAATAGCATACTTAAAAAGTATGCTATATGTATATGCCTATGTAGCTCAGTTGGTAGAGTGCAGCCTTGGTAAGGCTGAGGTCACGGGTTCAATCCCCGTCGTAGGCTCCATAAATGAAAATGTTTATAACTGAGGGTATTAATAAAAACGTAGAGTGATTTTTTGGGGATAATATCACAAATTTTACAAATAATAATATAATAATATTGACAATTGTAATACAATGTAGTACAATAATAAAAGAAAGGAGTGATATTATGACTATTTCAGTAAGATTAAGTGAAAAAGATACAGAATTAATAAAAGCTTATGCAGATATGAATAATATTTCTTTATCTGATTTAATAAGAAATGCAGTAATAGAAAAAATAGAAGATGAATACGATTTGAAGGCTTATTATGAAGCAATGAAAGAATATAAAAAGAATCCTAAAACTTATACTTTAGATGAAGTAGAAAAGGAGTTGGGACTTAATAATGAAATATAAAGTAGCATTCACAGAGAAGGCAAAAAAACAATTAAAAAAATTAGATAAACGCACATCATCTTTAATTATACGGTTGGCTAAGAAAGAATATAGAAGGTTGTGAAAATCCAAGATTGCACGGCAAAGGATTAGTAGAAAATAAATCTGGGCAGTGGAGATATCGAATTGGAGATTATAGAGTAATATGCGAGATACAAGAAAAAGAAATAATAGTTTTAGTCTTGGAAGTAGGACATAGAAAAGAAATATATAATTAACGAATAGTATATAAATTTTATGTTAAAGTAAAGACAATGATATTAATCGATAATGGTAAAAATGTAGATAACTATAATGCAGGCTCCAAATATAGAAATTATATAAGTATTGAAATATCAATACTTATTTTTCACTTTCAAAATAAAGTGGGAAAGGATTGGGATGTAGTATGGAATTTATGGATAAAATGAAAGAGACTTTAAATGAAGAATTTAACGAAGAAGTAACAGAAAATGGTGCATTAGGATATAGAACTACAGGAAAGACCATGCTTGATTTTAACTATAAAGTAGCAAGCTATAGAGATAAATCAGAAAATGAAATAATAAAAGATTTTGACAAGGTATGGTTAGATGATAAAATATTAGCAATGCAATTCTTATTCTTTATAAGAGATAGAGAAGAAGGTTTAGGAGAAAGAAGATTATTTAGGGTAATAATAAAACATCTTGCCAATACTGAACCGGAAATGGTTAAAAAGGTCGTTCCAATAATAGCTGATTATGGAAGATATGACGACCTATTAGAGTTGTTAGATACTCCAGTAGATGAAGAGGTTTATCATATAATATTTGAACAATTAAATATAGATAATCAAGATTACAGAAACAATAAACCTATTTCACTTCTTGCTAAATGGTTACCCTCAATAAATGCTTCAAGTAAAATTCAAAAAGAAAGAGCCAAAAAGATAATTAAACATTATAAAATTAATGAAAAAGATTACAGAAAAATGTTATCAGAATTAAGAAAATATATAGATGTAACTGAAAGAAAAATGTGTAGTAATGAGTGGGATAAAATTAAATATGAAAATGTACCTTCAAGAGCAAATTTAATTTACAACAATGCTTTTCTAAGACATGATGAAGAAAGAAGAGAAGAGTTTTTAAGAAAAGTAGAAAAAGGTGAAAGGAAAATAAATTCAGGAAAGTTATATCCATATGACATTGTACATAAATATATGAAAACACAAGGCTGGGATATCAATATTACTGCTAATGACGAAACATTAGAACAATTATGGAAAGCATTACCTAAAAAGGAAATAGCAAATACATTGGTTGTAGCAGACGGAAGTGGTAGCATGACTTCTAAAATAGGAAATACTAATGTAACAGCATTAGATATAGCAAACTCTTTAGCTATATATTTTGCAGAACATAATAAGGGACAGTTTAAAAACAAATATATAACATTTAGTGAAATACCACAATTCGTTGATTTTGAAGGCTGCACATCATTACATGATAAAATAAGTAAAGCATTAGCATATGATGAAATCGCAAATACAAATATAAAAGCAGTGTTTGACTTGATTTTAGAATCGGCTAAGAAATACAGACTAGCACAAGATGAAATGCCAGCTAATATACTTATAATATCAGACATGGAATTTGATTATGCAACAGATGAAGATATTAATGAAAAGCTATTCAAAATTATAGAAAGACAATATAATGAAGTAGGCTATAAATTACCAAGATTAGTATTTTGGAATGTGAAAAGTAGAACGGGAGCAATACCATTAAAAGAAAATAAACTTGGTGTAGCATTGGTATCAGGATTTAGTGCAAATATAGCTGAAATGGTAATGTCAAGTGAATTAGACCCATTAAGAGTATTGATAGAAAAGCTGAAGAGTGAGCGTTATAAAAAGGTTGCAGAAGTTTTGGAAGGATAACTTGACAATAGATAATTGCTATGCTATTATTAGCATAATTAAAAAATAAAAGTTCTGACAGCAATTTTAAAATATTAGGTAAATTTATGGTTTAAAAAATTAAAAAGTTGGCTTAATGCCAATAATAGTTATAGAACTTTGTTTGCATTTTTTTATTTAATCTTTAAAATTATAAAAATATATGCTATAATCAATTTGTCTATTGTACTTTACACAGCAAAGTCAAGAGAAAATACATTATTTTTTTCTGGAGGGGCTGTGTAAACCTCCAGATATTTTAGGAGGAATCTGCATGAATGGTAATCGGCATGACGAACTGGAAAGACGTAAAATAGAGCTAGAAATAGCAGAAAGAAGGCTAATGTTAAATAAGTGTCTTTGGCACTTAGACTTTTGGTATAACATCATAACGAAAAGAAGATTCAAATTGCTTATTGAAAATATGCGTCTTATGGAAGATAAGGTCAATCTTCTAAAGGAAAATATTGCTCTTAGGCTAATAATTGATACGTTTTCTGACACGCCGTAAAACATCAAGCAAAAGGCACATACAACCAATGTATGTGCCTTTTCAAAATTTAAATAGTATAAAAGACAAATTATTATAAATTACTTATTGCTGCTCTTGCCAATTCATCGCATCTATTATTGTATTCATTATCTGCGTGGCCTTTAACCTTGTGAAAAGTTACCTTGTGAATTTTAGTAAGTTCATAAAGAGTAACCCATAACTCTTTATTTTTAACAGGTTCTCCACCAGCAGTTTTCCATCCTTTTTTTAGCCAGTTATAAATCCAACCTTGATTAAATGCATTAACAACATAAGCACTGTCACTATATAAATCAACTTCACAAGGAAATTTCAAAGCTTTTAAAGCTTCAATAGTTGCAGTTATTTCCATAATATTATTTGTAGTATCTTTGCTTCCACCAGAAAGCTCTTTTTTGTTTCCATTATGCATTAATATACAACCCCAACCACCAGGACCTGGGTTACCCGAACAAGCACCATCTGTATATATAGTTATTTTTTCCATAAAACCTCCATAATCATTGATAAAAATTAAATTTTGTGATATTATATCAATAAATTAATGAACGTTCAAGAGGAGGAGGTGTAACATTTGAGTAAAGTAGTAGGAATCATTGCTGAATATAATCCATTTCATAATGGACATATATATCATATACAAAGCACGAAAGAAAAAACAGGAGCAGATTTTGTTGTTGCCATTATGACGGGAAACTTTACTCAAAGAGGAAGCACATCTGTTGTAAATAAATGGGAAAAAACAAAAATGGCTTTAAATGGAGGAGTAGATTTAGTTATTGAATTGCCTACTGTTTATAGCATATCTAGCGCTGAAAATTTTGCGAGTGGTGCAATAAAAATTCTAGACAAGCTAGGTATTGTTGATACAATATCTTTTGGAATGGAAGCTTCAGATATTTCAGACTTAAATAATATAGCAAATGTTTTATATTCAGAGCCACAAGAATACAAGGACATTTTAAAATATGAATTAAAAAAAGGAGAATCATATCCTAAAGCAAGAGAAAATGCACTAATGGTATATTTAAATGATATTAAAAGATATGGTGGAATATTAAAAGGCTCAAATAATATTCTTTCTATCGAATATTTAAAAGCTCTAAAAAAATACAAAAGTAATATCATTCCAGTTGGAATAAAAAGAGAAAAAGTATATTATAACAGTACTAAAATTATTGATGAATATGCGAGTGCAACAGGAATTAGAAGCTTATTATTAAGAAATCAAATAGAAGAAATAAGAAAAGTTGTTCCTGGTACTACTTTTAATATTTTATTAAATAATTTGAGAGAAGGAAATGCAGTTTTGGACCTTACGGCATTTGGTTCTGAAATAATATATAAATTAAGAATAATGACAGTAAAAGAAATAGCTAACCTTCCAGACGTTAGTGAAGGACTAGAAAATCTTATTAAAGAAACAGCAAATAAAACAAATAATTTAATAGAACTAATAAATGGTATAAAATCTAAAAGATATACACAAACTAGATTGCAAAGAATTTTATTATGTGCATTGTTAGGAGTTACTAAAAAAGATGTAGAACTTTCTAAGAAAATCGTTCCATATGTAAGAGTATTGGGTTGTTCAGACAATGGAAAAATGCTATTATCTCAAATAAATAATAAAGTTAAAGTAATAACATCAGTAAAGAAATTTGAAAATGTTAATAAAAACAAAAAATTAACAAGACTTTTAGAAATAGATAAACAAGCAACAAATATTTATACATTAGCATATAAGCGAAATTCAAAAGCAAATTTAGACTATACAAAAGGACTAATATTACAATAATATGTCAAAACTATTAATTTTCTATTACACCGATTGAAAAAGAAAGAGTATTGAAATATAATCTACAAAGGAGGAGGAAGCAAAATGGAGGGAGAAACATTTGCATCTTATATATTGAATGAATCAGAGTGGACAAAGAAACTCGAGATAGTGTATTATCTAAAGAAGAAAACAGGAATTTTCTACGATAATACTGTTATATTTAAGACCCTTATTGCGAAGCAATTTTTAGATTATTTAGTAGAATTTCATCCACAGATAAAATTAGATGAAAATTTGATTATAACAGCTAGACTCCTTTGTGATTGTTTGAAAAAAGAAAATTCTACTGATTTAGAAGATATAAGGAATTATGCTCGAGAAGGAGCTTTGTATTTATCTAAATTAGGTTTTGACAATAAATTTTGCAAGATATGTGAAGGTGTTAACAGATATACTATTCAAGAAAATAGAACGGATGAAAGTGATATACTAGAACTTTCAGACCAATTTGGAGGTATGCTACTAGATAGACCAGAAAGAATAGGTTTCAAACCTGATGAGGCATTAGTACTACTTCAATTTAGAAATTTAAAAGATAAATATAACAAATATTTAGACATATTTATTGAATTTGTAAATTATATGAATAATAATGAATTACTTGAATGGGAAGCACGTCAATATGATGGAGTAGACACTAGAATTGCAATAAATTCTTCAACTAGCATATATGAAAGAACTTTAGAAGTATTACAAAATTATAAAGAAAAACTTGCAGAAAAAGAGCAAGAACAAGTTAAAGATTTTACAGAAGATATGCTAGGAGAAATAAAAAAATCAGTAGATGGTAGAGAAACAATAGGAAATATACCAGAACAAAAAAATACTGTATATATTAAGCAAGAAGATATTAATGTAAGCTCTAACTAAAGAAAAATGGGACATGCAATTGCATGCCTATTTTTATTGAAAATCTCAGTGAAAGGACTAAAATATGAACGAAATATTTGCTGATTTACACGTGCACATAGGAAGAAGTGAAAATGGAAAACCAATAAAAATTACTGCCGCAAAATCTCTTAATTTTGCTAATATTGCTAAAGAATGTTTTGAAAGGAAAGGTATAGATGTAGTAGGAATAATAGACTGTGCATCACCTTATGTAATAGAAGATATTGAAAACTTTTTAAAAAATGGTGAAGCATATGAAATAGAAGACGGAGGAATTATATACAAAGATAAAGTATGTATAATTTTAGGGAGTGAAGTAGAAACGACAGAAATCCGTGAAGATGGAAAAAGAGGAAGTGCTCATAACTTATGCTATTTCCCAACACTTAAAGATATAAAAGGATTTTCAAGCGAAATGTCTAAACATATTCACAACATCACATTAAGTACTCAAAAATCTGATTTATCAGGATATGATTTAGTAGATATCGTAGAAAGATATAATGGAGTTTTAATTCCAGCACACATATTTACACCATTTAAGAGTTATTATGGAAACTGCACAGAAAGATTAGAAAGAATATTCAAAGAAAAATATGATAAAATTTTTGCTGTAGAATTAGGATTGAGTGCAGATACATATATTGCGGATGAAATAAGAGAGCTTGCTAATAAAAACTTTATTACAAACTCAGATGCACATTCTCTTCCTAAAATTGCTAGAGAATACAATAAGTTATTAGTAGAAAACATTAGCTTTAAAGAGATTATGAAAGCTATAAAAATGGAAGATGGAAGAAAAATACTAGCAAATTATGGACTAGACCCTAAACTAGGAAAATATAATAGGAGCTTTTGTGAGGATTGCAATTCTTCAATAGAAATGCCACCTCCTGCAACTGTATGCAACAAATGTGGTGGAACAAATATCACAATGGGTGTTTATGACAGGATTGAAATAATAAAAGATGGAGAATCAACAAGTCCAGAATTCAGACCAAAATATAATTATCAAATTCCACTTGGATTTATGCCAGGTATTGGAGGCAAAACAATAGAAAATTTGTTAGCTAATTTTGGAACAGAGATGACAGTTTTACATAAACTTTCAAAAGATGACTTAGAAGCAGTTTTAGGAAGTAAACAGGCATTAATTATAGATGAAGCAAGAAAAGGAAATATGCACATTCACGCTGGAGGCGGAGGTGTATATGGAAAACTACAAATAGGATAATTTAATAGTTCTATTTCTCTTTTTATTGAATAGATATTATGTATGTATTAGGAGGAATGGAATGAAAAATTTGAAAAAAGTTATTCAAGAAAACATTGCTAAAAATATAAAAATATATACTATATTAGTTATAATATTTATGTTGGGACTTATTATAGGAATAATTGTAGTAAATAACGCTCAGGATGCTCAAAAAGCAGAAATAAATGACTACATTAATACTTTTATCAATGACTTAAAAAACGGCGCTAAAATCGATTATTTTAAATTATTGAAAACATCATTTGGGAATAACTTTTTTACAGTTTTAATTTTGTGGTTTATGAGTTCAACAGTAATTGGTATACCAATTGTTTATGGAGAAATAGGGTATAAAGGATTTTGCTTAGGTTATACAATATCTTCTGTTGTGGCAACTCTAGGAACCGGAAAAGGAATACTATTTGTAATAACCTCAATGCTTTTACATAATATAATTTTTATTCCTTGCTTATTATTATTAGCAGTAAGTGGAATAAATTTATATAAATCTATCATTCGTGATAGGCGAAAAGAAAATATAAAAATAGAAATTATAAGGCATACAATATTTTCTCTTATAATTCTTGCAGTACTACTGATTGCGTCACTTATAGAAACCTATATTAGCAGTAATTTGTTAATAAGTATTGTAAAATATTTATAAAACCTCTTTACTTTTTACTCATAATTTGATATAACATAATAAGTTTAAGTAAAGAATAAAATTTTAAAAGAACAGGGGAGCAGAAATGGATAAACAGATAAAAATTTTTTTA
>CALXVF010000043.1 GCA_944391895.1 uncultured Clostridia bacterium | reverse complement strand
CCTCTTCATATTGAGTTATTTAATGCTTTTGGATTTAAACCACCTAAATATGCTCAAGTTCCAAGCATTTTGAAAGAGGAAGATGGAAAGAAAAGAAAAATTAGTAAAAGAAAAGATCCAGAAGCAGCAGTTGATTATTATCATAAAGAAGGTATTCCAAGTGATGCGGTTAACGAGTATTTAATGAATATTATTAATTCAGGTTTTGAAGGATGGAGAAGAGCTAATCCAGATAAAAAGATGTCTGAATTTAAACTAGAATTATCTAAAATGGGTGTTAGTGGAGCTGTATTTGATATGGTAAAACTTTTAGATGTATCTAAAAATATTATTGCTAAATATTCTGCAAAAGAAGTTTACGATTTTGCAAATGCTTGGGCAAAACAATATGATGAAGAATTAGCTAAACTATTGGAAGAGGAGGAATACTCATTAAAAGTATTTGGAATAGAAAGAGAAAATTCAAAGAAACCTAGAAAAGATTTATCTAAATGGTCAGAAGTTAAAAACAACATTATTTATATGTATGAAAGACCAGAGTCTTATGATTTTGACAAAATTTCTGGCGAAGATGCTAAAAAAGTAATTACAGAATATTTAAAAGTTTATAATTATGATGATGATAAACAAACTTGGTTTGATAAAATAAAAGACGTGGCTGAAAAATTAGGATATGCTAGAGAAGTAAAAGAATATAAGCAAAATCCTGAAAATTGGCCAGGACATGTAGGAGATGTAAGTACAGTTATAAGGGTTGCATTAACAGGAAGAAGAAATACTCCAGATATGTATGAAATTATGCAAGTTTTAGGAAATGAAGAAGTACAAGAAAGACTTAAAAAACTTGTATAGAAAGGAAAATAAAAATGGATAACGCTTTTTTAAATAGTTTGAAAGTAGATATTAAACCTTTATCAGCAGTACAAGAATTTTTGCAAATAGCAGAAATACTAAAAAAAGAAGGTATAGATATTTCTAAAGTAAAACAAAAAATAGGAGGCAGAAATGAGCAAAGATGGACTGTTTTAAGCGATGCTTGGCCAGATGGATTTGATTTAAGACAGATATGTACTAAATATCCAAATTTGAAACTAGACTATCCTATAGGAAGAAAAATAAATGAAATGTCTAAAATTTTGAATGGTAATAGTAAAGGATATAAAATTTCTGATGAAGAGATGGCAAAATTACAAAAGCTTTTTGAAAGAAAGAAATCTGCTAATAAAGAACTTTTACAGGTTTTAAGGATTATCTCTCCGGATTTTACCGCGAAAGCAGAAAGTATAAAGGATTTAGTATTAAGAACTAATGGAAAGGCTATAACTTTAGGACAATTATATTATGACTCTTTTATATCAAGTCACACTAGAGATTTATTAAAACAAATGGGATATGAACATGATTTTCCACTAGGACAAAGAATTATTAGAGCAAGAAGATTAGTTGATGGCAAAATAAAAGATGATAGTTTGTCTAATGAAGAGAAAGAAGAACTAAAAAGTTATATTGGCATATCAAGAAAATATAGTATAGAAAAATAGGTGATGAATATGGAATATAATTTAGGAGACTTAGTTAGAACCAAAAAAGTTCACCCATGTGGAAATAAAGAATGGGAGATAGTGAGAGTAGGAGTAGACTTTAAGTTAAAATGCTTGAAATGTGGAAGAGTTGTGGTTTTACCTAGAGAAAAAGCGTTAAAATCAATTGTTAAAAAAATAGATATAGAATAATTTTCTAATATATTGTTTATATAAAATTGCATATTTTAAATTTATTTGTTCCTTGTTGTCGAAACAAGGTCTCCAAGCTACGCGGAACTGCAAAATTTAAATATGCAATTTTTAATATTAAAAATAAATAGTGTATTAGAAAATTTTTGAATCTAAAGCAAAAAATGTTGAAATCTTAAGATTCTATTAATTGGTCAGTAATTATTGACATTAATAGAAAAGGCGTCATATAATATTAATAAGGGGAGAATTTAATCGGAGTGAAAATTATGAATGAAAGATTAAAAACAGTAACAAAAGCATTACAAGATACTGAATTTATAGATATTATAAGTGAACTAATTAATAATGATAAAGTGATGGAAATGAAGAATTATAGACAACATTATGATATATCAACATTTGAGCATTGTCTAAATGTATCATATATTAGTTATAAAATATGCAAATTACTAAAATGGGATTATAAATCAATGGCAAGGGCAGCCATGCTACATGACTTATTCTTATATGACTGGAGAGAAAGTAAGAAAAAATTGAACTTAGAAGGCTATCATGCATTTGTTCATCCAAAAATAGCATTAAAAAATGCAGAAGAGACTTTTGAACTAAATAAAAAAGAAAAAGATATAATATTAAAGCATATGTGGCCAGTTACATTTTCATTACCTAAGTATAAAGAAAGTTATTTGATAACATTTGTGGATAAATATAGTGCCATCCAAGAGTCGATTGGATATTATCAAAAGCAAATGGAAACAAAAAGATTATATAGATACGCGTACATATTTCTATGCTTGATATTCCTAGGAAAAATTGTATAGGAGGAGAGTTTTATGATAAAAATATTAGTAAATGGTTGCAATGGAAAAATGGGACAAGAAGTAGTAAATGCAATAAATAATAATGAAAAGTTTGAAGTACTTTGTGGTGTAGATATGGCTGATAACGGAAAGTATATTTTTCCAGTATATAATAAACTGGAAGATATTAAAGAAAAGCCAGATGCAATAATAGATTTTTCAGTACCTAAGGCTACAATGAATATTTTAAAATATGCTATGGAACAAAAAATTCCAATAGTAATAGCTACTACAGGTCTTTCGAAAGAAGAAAATGAGTATATAAAAGAATGCAGCAAAGAGATACCAATATTTCAATCAGCTAATATGTCATATGATATAAATTTAATGAAAAAAATTGTTGCAGAAGTTGCGAAAATGTTATCAGATACTGATATTGAAATAATAGAAACTCATCATAATAGAAAAATAGATGCTCCTAGTGGAACTGCTCTAGCTCTTGCAGATAGCATAAATGAAGCATTGGACAATAGCAAAGAATATGAATTTAATAGATTTGCAAAAAGAGAAAAGAGAAACAAAAATCAAATTGGATTTTCATCTATTAGGGGAGGAAATATAGTAGGAGAGCATACAGTTAGTTTCTTTGGAGAAAATGAAACATTTGAAATAACTCATAGAGCATATTCAAGAGGAGTATTTGCAGAAGGTGCACTAAAAGGTGCAGAATTTCTAGTAAAACAAAAGCCTGGATATTATACAATGGAAAATATTATATAACTTTTAGAATAATAAATAATTAAATATAAAAATGGTATATTTAAAATTTTTTGTTCCTTACTGTCGCTAATAAAATTCAAAGAATTTTATAGCTCAAAACTGCGCGGAACTGCAAAATTTAAATATACCATTTTTTTTATTAATATATTAATGTTCATAAAATTTTATAATCTTTTTTCAATTTCTTCCCAGACTTTTTCAGTATAAATCTTTCTTTCAGAAGAGAAAGGTAGAAAGACTAAATCATGTAATGGGTTTAAAGAATTTTGTAAATCTTCACAAGCTTTATTAACTTTAGTTATAGCAATCTTATCAGCTTTATTAGTAATAATAATGCATGGAATATTTTGACTGATAATATAATTGTACATTAATCTATCATTTTCAGTAGGAGCATGTCTAATGTCAATTAGAAATACAATTAAAGAAATGTTTTTAGATTTAGATAAATATTCTTCGATAAAATTACCAACTTCCACTTGTTGTGCTTTAGACATCTTGCTAAAACCATAACCAGGAAGGTCAACAAAATAAAAATCATTATTGACACTATAAAAATTAATTTGTCTAGTTTTTCCAGGTTCACTGCTAGTCCTTGCTAATTTTTTTCTATTAAGCATTGTGTTAATAAAAGATGATTTACCAACATTAGACTTTCCTACTAGTACTATTTGAGGTAAATTATCACTTGGATATTGTTTAGGGGATGTAGCAGAAATTACAAATTCAGCGTTTTTAATTAACATATAATTAACCTTTCCTCAACCAAAAGGGACGCCCCTTTTTGGTCGAAGTACAACCAATGGGGACAGACTTATTTTTAGTTGAAATATCAATGTTTTTGCAAAAAAATATAAAAACATAAAAGAAATTTATTATCAAGAAAATGCTTAAATAGCCCAAAATACATAATAAAGGGTGTCCCTTTTGGTCGAGACTCGACCAAAAAAAGGCGTCCCCTTTGGTTGTATTATGGTTCTAATTTTTTTGTTCCACCCATATAAGGCCATAAAACTTCAGGAATATCTACGCTTCCATCAGGATTATAATGGTTTTCTAATAAAGCGATTAACATTCTTGGTGGTGCAACTACAGTATTGTTTAAAGTATGAGCAAAATAGTTACCTTTTTCGCCTTTGATACGAATACCTAAACGTCTAGCTTGAGCGTCTGTTAGATTTGAGCAGCTTCCTACTTCAAAATATTTCTTTTGTCTAGGACTCCAAGCTTCTACGTCACAAGATTTTGCTTTTAAATCAGCTAAGTCACCACTACAACATTCTAAAGTTCTTACAGGTATATCCATACTTCTAAATAGTTCTACAGTATATGACCATAATTTGTCATACCAATTCCAACTATCTTCAGGTTCACAAACAACGATCATTTCTTGTTTTTCGAATTGATGTATACGATAAATTCCACGTTCTTCTATTCCATGTGCACCTTTTTCTTTTCTAAAGCATGGAGAATATGATGTCATTGTATATGGAATATCTTTTTTATCTAATATTTGACCTTTGAATTTTCCAATCATAGAATGTTCACTAGTTCCAATTAAATATAAGTCTTCACCTTCTATTTTGTACATCATTGCATCCATTTCTTCAAATGACATAACGCCATTTACAACATCTCCATGTATCATAAATGGAGGAATGCAATATGTGAATCCTTTATTTATCATAAAATCTCTAGCATATGTGATTACTGCAGAATGAAGTCTAGCAATGTTGCCCATTAAATAATAAAATCCATTTCCAGCAACTCTACGAGCAGCATCTAAATCTATTCCACTTAATTTTTCCATAATATCTGTATGATATGGAATTTCATAATCTGGAACAATTGGCTCGCCAAATTTTTCTATCTCAACATTATGAGAATCATCTTCTCCAATAGGAACACTATCATCAATAATGTTAGGAATTTTCATCATTCTTTCTTTTATTTCATTAGAATATTTAGCTTCCAATTTTTCATTTTCTTCTAGTTTCTTATTAATTTCTTGAACTTGTTTTTTTATGTTTTCAGCTTCATCTTTTTTTCCGTTTTTCATAAGCATACCAATTTGGCTACTTAATGAATTACGCTGACTTCTAAGTTCATCGCCTTTTAAAGTTGATTCTCTAAATTTCTTATCAAATTCAATTACTTCATCTACAAGAGGTAATTTGTAATCTTGAAATTTTTTCTTTATATTTTCCTTTACAATATCAGGATTTTCTCTTAAAAATTTAATGTCTATCATTTATAACACCTTCACTTAATTATTATTTTATATTATGTAACTATTTTATCATCAAATATACATTTTTACAATATTTTTTGGGATTTTTTTGCATATTTGGAAATTCTACTGAATATAATAGAAAGAGGGAAAAGGAGGATTTATGGAGGAAAGATTTTTAAAGGATAAAGTTTTAATTGAAATTACAGAGGAAGAGGAGAAGAAAGATATTTTAAGAAATATTTTTCATACGAAAGCAGAGCTTACAAATGCAAATAAGAATTTTGAGTTTGCCAATACAAATGAGCTTATAGATTATTATGTGTATAAAATTAAATCTATGCAAGCTCAATTAGATAGTTTAATAAAACTTGCTAAAGAAAAAGGAATTGAATTAGAAAAATTAGCATAATTTTACTTTGTCCATCATACATTTGATTAGGTGATGATGATGGATGTTACTTTTATAGTTTCTTTTATTACATGTATAATATTTTTATTGATATTTGGAAAAGTCTTATTACTTCCAATGAAAAAAATTACTGCGTTGATACTTCATTCTATTTTAGGAGGAGTATTAATTTGGATTATAAATATAGTGGGAACCTCATTTGGATTCCATATAGGACTTAATGTTATATCTGCAATAATTGTTGGAATATTAGGAATACCAGGAGCAATACTGCTGGTATTGTTAAAAATCTTTTGCGGAATAGGATAAATCATTGACAATAATAAAATAGCTAATGTATAATGCCAGCAAAGGAGGAAAATATATGGTATCAATTAAAAATTTATTTGAAAATGACGATGTAAGAACAATTGAAAAAAGAGATAATATCTCAGTAATAGAATTTCAAAGGGACGTAAGCGTAAATAAGCTTACTGCAATCAATGAATATTATGCAGCAAAAATGAATGTAAGAAGAAGACAAGTTTTAATAGAATTAAATAATAGCGAATTTGTGACTAGTGCAGGTGCTATGCAATGGTTAGTTGGAAATATAGAAAGCAAAACAGATGTAAAAGGAGTAGGCGACTTTTTAGGAAAAGCTATTAAGGGCAGTGTAACTAAAGAATCAGCTGCAAAGCCTAAATACTTTGGAACAGGTCTTTTAGCATTAGAGCCTACATATAATTACATATTGATTGAAGATGTTGGAACATGGAATAATGGCATGGTACTTGAAGATGGAATGTTTTTAGCTTGTGATGGTAATATAAATGCAAATGTTGCAATGAGGTCAAACATTTCTTCAGCAGTTTTAGGAGGAGAAGGACTATTTAATTTAAGACTAGATGGAAGAGGTTTAGCAGTATTAGAAAGTCCAGTTCCTAGAGAAGAATTAATAGAGGTAGAACTAGACAATGATCAAATAAAGATTGATGGAAATATGGCAATTGCTTGGTCTGGTTCTTTAAATTTTACTGTTGAAAAATCTACAAGAAGTTTGATTGGTTCAGCAGTTGCAGGAGAAGGATTTGTAAATGTTTTCAGAGGAACAGGAAAAGTATTAATGACTCCTGTAAGACCTGAGACAGTAAGCAATATATTAAATTATAAATCAAATGTTAGACCATAAAATTATGATTTTTATAAAATATAACTTAAAATAAAAACGATTTCGGAGTTCTGCGTGAGCGTTCAAACGAGCTTAAAGGATTTTAAGCGAAGTGCGTTTGGAGCGTAGCGACCCACAAAGAACTACAAAATCGTTTTTTATTTATAAGTTAAAATCTTTATTAATATCAATTTTATTTATTCAACTGTAACAGATTTTGCTAAGTTTCTAGGCTTATCAACATCTAATTTTTTATTTTTGGCAATGTAATAAGCAAATAGCTGAAGTGGAACAACAGAAAGTATAGGAGAAAGCATTGGTGAGCACTCTGGTATTTGAATATTACAACTTATTTTTGTATCAGGTAAAGTTTGATTGCTTACAACCATTACATTTGCGCCTCTAGTAATTACTTCCTCTAAATTGCTCATTGTTTTTTCAACCAAATTAGGATTTGTAGCAATTCCTATTACCGTTACACCATTTTCAATCAATGCAATTGGGCCATGTTTTAATTCACCAGCCGCATATGCTTCTGAATGGATGTAAGATATTTCTTTTAATTTTAAAGAACCTTCCATTGAAACTGCATAATCAGTATTTCTTCCTATAAAATATAAATCAGGTTGAGTATAAACTTCTTTTGAAAATTTTTGTATTGTATCAGTATCATCTAAAATCAATTTTAATTTTGCTGGAAGTTCTAATATTTCAGTTTTAAAATCTTCTAATTCTTTAGAAGAGTATTCTAAACATTCTGCAAAGTATATTGCTAAAATATTTAATAAAACTACTTGGCAAGTGTATGCTTTTGTTGAAGCAACAGCGATTTCAGGACCAGCATGTGTGTAAATTGTGTAATCAGCGATTCTTGTTATTGAACTACCTATAACATTTACAACAGCAAGAGTTCTGCATCCAGCATCTTTGGCAAGTTTTAGAGCAGCTATTGTATCTGCAGTTTCACCAGATTGGCTTATAAATATACATAAAGTATGTTCATTAAGTAGAGGATCTCTATATCTAAATTCTGAAGCCATATCTACTTCAACAGGAATTTTACAGAAATGCTCAAAAGTATATTTTGTTGCTAAACCTGCATGCATTGCTGTACCACAAGCAACAATGTATATTTTATTAATATTTTTTAAATCTATATCAATATCTTCAAAATAGCATTTTTCATTAGGTTTCAATCTTGAACCTATTGTTTCCATAACAACTTGAGGTTGTTCGTAAATTTCCTTAAGCATGTAATCTTCAAAGATGCCTTTTTCGCTACTTGCAGCATCCCATTCAATGTCTTTAATATCTTTAGTTATATGATTTAAAGAACTATCATAAAAAGTTATTTTGTCTTTTTTTATAGTAGCTATTTCTTTATCATCTAAGAAATAAAACTTTGTAGTATAATTTAAAACTGCTGGTATGTCTGATGCAATGTAGTTTTCATTCTTTCCAATTCCAATAACTAATGGACTATCTTTTCTTGCAACTATAATAGTATCATTTAAGAAAGGTGATATAACTTCTATTGCATAACTTCCTTTTAAATCTTTAATAGCTAAAGAAACCGCTTTTAACACATCTTTTTCAGTTTTATAATAATATGAAATCAAATTTGGTATAACCTCTGTATCTGTTTGAGAGAGGAAAGTATAACCGTTTTTTTCTAGCATATTACGAAGTTCGGTATAATTTTCAATAATTCCATTATGAACTACAGCAAATTGTTTTGTATTGTCTAAATGAGGATGTGAATTTTCTTTTGATGGTATTCCATGAGTTGCCCATCTAGTATGAGCAATTCCTATATTACCAACTAGTTTAGAAAGTTCAGGATTATCTTCTAAATTTTTTACTCGACCTTTATCCTTAACTACATCTAAAACATTTTTATCCAAAACGCAAATTCCGGCAGAGTCATAACCTCTGTATTCTAATGAAAGCAATCCTTTAATAAGCACTGGTACAGCTTTCTTGGTACCAATGTATCCTACTAT
>CALXVF010000042.1 GCA_944391895.1 uncultured Clostridia bacterium | reverse complement strand
CCTAGTGGAGCTGGAAAAACCACTGCATTGAACATTTTAGGAGGAATGGATAGTGCTACATCTGGAAGTGTTATAGTGGCAGATAAAAATATTACGAAATATAAAAATAAGCAATTAATCAAATACCGTAGAGAGAATATTGGATTCGTATTTCAATTTTACAATCTAGTACAAAATCTAACGGCTTTAGAAAACGTAGAATTAGCTACTCAAATCTGTAAGAAGCCATTAAATCCAAAAGATATATTAATAAAAGTAGGGCTAGAAAATAGATTAAAGAATTTTCCAGCACAATTATCTGGAGGAGAGCAACAAAGAGTTGCAATAGCAAGAGCGATAGCTAAAAATCCAAAACTATTACTTTGTGATGAACCAACAGGAGCATTGGACTATAAAACAGGAAAGCAAATATTAAAATTGCTACAAGATACATGTAGAAAAGAAAAAATGACAGTAATTATTATCACACATAATACTGCCTTAACACCAATGGCAGATAGAGTTATCCATTTTAAAAATGGTACAGCGCAAAATATTGAAATAAATCAAAATCCAACGCCAATAGAGGAGATTGAATGGTAATGAAAACAGCTCTAATTAAAGATAGTATAAAAGAAATAGCAAAATCTTTTAAAAGGTTTATTTCTATACTCTTAATTGTGCTATTAGGAGTAGGCTTTTTTGCTGGAATAAAAGCAACTAGTCCAGATATGAGACTTACTTTAGATAAATACTTTGATGACAAAAATGTAATGGATTTTCAAGTAATTTCCACATTAGGTTTAACTAATGGAGATATTGAAGAACTAAAAAAAGTAGAAGGAATAGAAAATGTAGAGGGTTCATATCAATCAGATGCTATTGTGAGTGTAGGAGAAGAAGATGTTGTAGTAAAACTTGAAACGATGACAGAAACACTAAATGAACTCGAAATAGCCCAAGGTAGATTACCAGAAAACGAAAATGAATGTGTTGTAGAGCCAGAGTTTATACTTGGAACTAATCATAAAATAGGAGATACAATAATAGTTGAACCAGAAAAAATAACAGATGATGATGGAAATGAAAAGGAATTATTAAAAAATCAAAATCTTACAATTGTAGGAACAGTAAAATCTCCATTGTATATATCAATGGAGAGGGGTAGTACAAAACTTGGTTCTGGAGTAATAGATTATTATATTTACATATCTAAAGAAAATATAAATACAAATATTTTCACAAATGCTTATGTGAATGTGAAAGATAGTAAAAATCTAAAATGTTATGAAAATGATTATGAAGATAAAATAGATGAAGTTGTAAGCAATGTAGAAGACATATCAGATGCTAGAAGAGAAGCTAGGTACAATGAATTATTTAATAGTGCTAATCAAAAGTTGCAAGATGCAAAAAATGAATTTGAAACTCAAAAAGCTGATGGAGAAAAGCAATTAAAAGATGCAGAAGAAAAAATAAATACAGGAAAAGAGCAAATATCAGATGGAAGAGCTGAAATACAAAAAAATAGAAGAGAATTAAATAATAAATTTGTAGAAGCCGAAGCACAAATAAAGGATGCCAAAGAAACTTTAACCCAAAAAGAAAATGAATATAATTCTAAAAAAGCGGAAGCAGAAAAGCAAATACAAGAATATGAAACACAATTAAATGAATTAAAAGCAATTCAAACTCAATACAACAATTTAGAACAAAGTTTAGTAACTAAACAAAAAGAATATGATGAATTAGAAGAAAGGCTTAAAGATTTAGATGAAATTCAAGACAGTGAAGAAATAGAGCAAATTAATGGCAAAATGACAGAATTAATTTCTGATATGGCTAAAATAAAGGCAACACTTACAATAATAGATAAGCAATTAGAAAATCAAGGAATAAAAGACATTTATGAAAGTGTATCTTTTATAGAAAGCTCTATTCAAAATGCAAAAACAGAGTTAGAAAATGCAAAAAATGCAATAGATAGTGCAAAAACAGAATTAGCAAATCAAGAAACAGAATTAGAAGCTGGCAAAAAAACAGCATATAATGAACTTGCAGTAGCAGAAAGAAAATTAGATGATTCAGAAGAAGAATTAGCAAAAGCTGAAGAAGAGCTAAATTCTGCAAGAGAAGAGTATAATACAAAAATAGCAGATGCAGAGAAAAAACTAGACGAAGCTGAAGAAGAAGTAAACAAAATTACAAGACCAGAATGGTATATATTAGATAGAAATCAAAATGCGGGATATGTAAGTTATATTCAAGACACTGATAGAGTTGCTAACTTAGCGGAAGTATTCCCAGTAGTATTCTTTATAGTAGCTGCATTAATTAGTTTAACATCAATGTCTAGAATGGTAGAAGAAGAAAGAGTAGAAATAGGAACTTTGAAAGCTTTAGGATATAATAAGCTACAAATTGCTAGTAAATATTTATTATATGCTACTTTAGCTACAGTAATTGGTGGAATTATAGGAATCTTAATTGGATTTAATTTACTCCCAAAAATAATTGCAGATATATATGGAATGATGTATGAACTTCCATCAGTAATTTTAGATTTCAATGTAACTTATGCTACTGTAGGAATGCTAGCTGCAATCGCATGTACAGTAGGAGCAACAATATATACTTGTGCAAAAACGCTTAGTCAAAAACCAGCAAATCTGATGAGACCAAAATCTCCAAAGCCAGGAAAAAGAGTATTTTTAGAATATATTACTTTTATATGGAAAAGATTGAATTTCACTAAAAAGGTAACTGCTAGAAATATATTTAGATATAAAAAGAGATTTCTTATGACGATTATAGGTGTTGGAGGATGTACAGCATTAATAATTGCAGGATTTGGATTAAGAGATGCGATTAGTAGCATGATTCCATCACAATATGGAAAAATTAATCTATATGAAGTTAGCATTAATTTGAAAGACGAATATAAAAATGGCGAATTAGAGCAAATAGATAATATAATAACTGGACATGATGAGATACAAAGTGTTTTAAATGTCAATGTTCAATCAGTACAGATAGATAAAAATGACAATAATCAAACAATCCAATTGATAGTACCAGAAGATATTAATAAATTAAATGAATTTATTACTCTAGAATCAAGAAAAAATAATGATATAAAATATACTTTAAATAATGACGGAGTTATAATAAGTGAAAAAATTTCTAAGCTTCTTGATATAAAAGTCGGAGATGAAATTAAAATAATAAATGCAAATGACCAAGAGGCAAATGTTAAAGTTGTAAATATAACGGAAAACTATTTAATGCATTATATATATATGCCACCAGATTTGTATAATAGCTTATTTGATACTAGAATAGGATATAATGTAGTTTATGCAAATACTATCGATATGGATGAATCTGCAGAAGATGTACTAGGAAAAGAAATATTAACAAACAGCGAATATATTTCAGGAGTTTCATTCATGTCTGTTACAGAAGATATTTTTGCAGATGTTATGGAAAATATGGATTTAGTAGTATGGATTTTAATTATTGCAGCAGGACTTTTAGCTTTTGTAGTTTTATATAATTTATTAAATGCAAATATTACTGAAAGAATAAGAGAACTTGCGACAATTAAAGTACTAGGATTTTATGATAAAGAGGTTTATCAATATATATCAAGAGAAACAATTATATTAACAATACTAGGAATGTTTGTTGGAATAGGAGGAGGATATTTCTTAACATTGTATATTATTAAAACGTGCGAATTAGATATACTAATGTTTAATCCTCAAATAACAATATGGAGCTATTTATTAGGAGTATTAATAACTGGAATATTTGCTGCTATTGTTAACATTATTACGTACTTTTCTTTAAAGAAAATTGACATGATAGAATCTTTAAAGAGTGTTGAATAAATTAAACTAAAAAATGTGTGAAATTAAATTATTATAATGTTATACTACATGAGTTGTATAATTTTGAGAGGAGAAAATAATGAAAAAAGTAAAAGACATGATAATAAACTTCGTTAATGGGTTTTGTATGGCATTAGCAGATAGCGTTCCAGGAGTATCTGGAGGAACAATAGCATTTTTGCTAGGATTTTATGATAATTTTATAGGTTCATTAGATAACCTATTTAGAGGAAACAAAGAAGAGAAGAAAAGTGCACTAAAATATCTTATTAAATTAGGAATTGGATGGATTGTAGGTTTTACTATTTCCATAGCAATTTTAGCAGATATATTTGAAGTACAAATATACAATGTAAGTTCACTATTTTTAGGATTTATAATATTTGCTATTCCTATTGTTATCTATGAAGAGAAGGAAACACTAAAAGGTAAATGGAAAGAAATGCTATTTGTTTTATTGGGAATAGCTGTTGTAGTTGCAATTTCTTTAATAAATCCTGCTTCTGGAACAGGAATAGACGTAAGTATGCAAGGATTAAAGTTCGGACTAATAATTTATGTATTTATAGCAGCAATGATTGCTATTACAGCTATGGTATTACCAGGAATTTCAGGTTCTACATTATTATTAATCTTTGGTCTATATTTACCAATAATAGGAGCGCTAAAAGAACTAATGCATATGAATTTCTCTTATTTACCAGTAGTCTTGATTTTCATACTTGGTGTAATTACGGGAATTGTACTTTGTGTTAGATTAATTAGAAAAGCACTAGAAAAATATAGAGCTCAGACTGTATATTGTATAATAGGGTTAATGCTAGGTTCTCTATATTCAATAGTAATGGGACCTACTACACTAGATGTACCAAAAGACCCAATGAGCTTTGCAACATTTAGTATATTATTCTTCTTAATCGGTGGTGTAGTTATTCTTGGACTACAAGGATTAAAAGTTTTGATGACTAGAAATCAAGAAAAAAATGATTTGAAAGTAAAGGAAAATGATTAAATAAAAGTACCTTATTGAACTCTACTTTTGGGGATATAGTTCATAAGGTGCTTTTTATTTTAAGTTTAATAATTTATATGCACTACAAATTTCACATCCATCACATGTTTTCATTCTTTCACCAAAAATTAATTCTAAAGTATTAATAAACTCATCTTTGGGAGATATTAAATGTAGATTGATTTTTTGAGGTAATTTCCCTATTAAGGTATTTAATGCATAATCATTCTGAGAAAAAGTTATATCAGATAAGTATTCTGAATTAAAATCCTCGTTTTTAACCATATCACCATTTTCATCTAATAAAATAGATTCTTGATTAACATAAATTAAATTAATCGTAATAGGTTCTGGAATTTTCGAATCTACATATATCTTGAGTAATGATACAAATTCAAGATATTCTTTGTCCAAAACAAATTTACTGACAGCATTTTCTAGTAATTCATCTAAAGTAGAAATATAATTAGATAGTCTAAAATTTACAAAACCATCTAAAATTATGGATTTATTTTCCTTTATATATTTATTAATTTCTGAAGAGATTTTTCTATCACCACATTTTTGAGAAACTGTACTGTATTCTTCTAAAATAGCCTCTTTATCTTTGACATCAAAATAAAAATATTCTTTATATATCAGTCTTTTTATGATTTTAGGCTCATAAAAAGTCACAATGGTATCAGAAATTATTTTAGATACAAAAGTATAAAAATTATTACAATCATTTCCAAGATAATGTACTATAACATTTTTATAAATTTTGAAATTATGTTTAGAATAATATATATCTGGAATTGTAGATTCACTAATTTTTTTCATCAAAAAATCTTGAACGTTGGATCCGAGTATCCTTTATGCATAATGAAACCATAAAATCCTCCCCAAAGTAGTATCTACCATATATCATATATTATTCATGAAAAAAAATTTTGCTATTGTATTTTTGAGGAAAATATTATATAATAAAATTAGTTTAATAAAAGGAGAGAAGTTTATGAAAAATATAGGAATTGATGATGCAATAATTGATGCATGGGTTGGACCAAAAAATGGTATGAATCAAAAGGTAAAGAATAGCAATTTTAGTGTTTGTGCATTCTTTTTTGGTGGATTTTATTTTATCTATAGAAAAATGTATCTAATAGGAATTATAGATTTAATAGTTACAATGGCGGTATCAGCGATATTAAATTTCATACAATTATCTGAGTTAATGATTAGAGGAAATTTGATGCCTTTTCTATTAATAATTCCAGTTGCTATAGCTATAATTAACGGATTTATATTCTATCCATTATATAGAAACCATATAAGGGGTAAATTACGCCAAAATAGTAATATGAACCCATTCCAAGTAGCTCAAATGAAAGGTGGAGTAAGTTCAGCAGGAGTAGGTATATCAATAGGAGTTGCATTTGTAATAGCTATGATATTGGTATTCTTTCTAGCTGGAGTAGGAATGATTCTATTTGGCGGAATTTTAACGGAGTTGAGTGATAGAATTAATGGTAAGTCTGATGGTGATTTTTATAATGATTATTACAATAACTATTATGATTACGATTATGACTATGATTATGATTATGATGTCTATGATTGGAATCAATTAATGAAAGAATATGAAATAGATTTTGAAAATGATTATAATTGGGATATATGATTTTTATGTGAACTTTGAGGATTACTCCTTAAAGTTCATTTTTTTTATTTTAGATTGACCAATTTATATGCACTACAAATTTCATGAAAAAACTCTGACTATTGTATTTTTTGGGAAAATATTGTATAATAAAAATAAGTTAATAAAAGGAGAGAAATTTATGAAGAATATAGGAATTGATGATGCAATAATTGATGCATGGGTTGGAACAAAAAATGATATGAATCAAAAAGTAAAGAATAGCAATTTTAATTGGTGTGCATTTTTATTTGGAGGATTTTATTATATATACAGAAAAATGTATTTGATTGGAATAGTGTTAATCATAATAGAAATAGTATTAGGTCTTTTTAAGGGAACGTTGGCAACTCTCCTTGGTATAGCACTATGGGTAGTATCAGGATTTGTCTTTTATCCATTATATATAAATCATATAAAAGCGACATTATTAAAAAATCAGCATATGAATCCTATTCAAGTAGCACAAATGAAGGGTGGAGTTAACCCAACAGGATTAGCAATAGCAATAAGTTGTGCAGTTGTAATAGTTATAGTGGTAAACTTTGTTATCGGAATGTTAGCAGTGGTATATATTGGTGGAACACTACAGGAATTTAACGACAGAATGAATGGAAAAGGAGATTCTGATAGAGATTATAATTACAACTACAACTACGACTATGATGACTATGATTGGAATCAATTAATGAAAGAATATGAAATAGATTTTGAAAATGATTATAATTGGGATATATAATTTTTATGTGAACTTTGAGGATTACTCCTTAAAGTTCATTTTTATTATTTCAAAGAAAAAATATATAGTTTATGATTCAAGGCGAACGACAAGAGAGCCGTACGGAGCGTCCCTGCTCCGGGAATCATAAACTATATATTTTCTTTTCAATGATGTTAATTAACTGAACTTTAATAAGCAAGCTCAAAGTTCACACTAATTTTATAAAATATTTTACGAAAAAAGTAGAAATTTAAAAACATTAATGTTACAATACAAGAGTATAAGTATAAAGTAGGAGGATGAGCATTATGCCAAGAGGTAGAAAAAGCAAAAAGAAACAATTGCAAAGAAAACTTAATATAATTGTAGCAACACTAATAGTTTTAAGCATTTTGCTTGCAGTTTTAATTTACACAAAATCTGGCTATTTAGGACAAACATTAAGTCCAGCATTGGGTGGAATTTTTGGCTACATAAAATATCTAGTACCAGTAGGATTTTTCGTATTTGCTTTATATTTAGCTTATGACAAAGATACTAAATATTATATACCTAAAATTATTATGCTCATTGTTATATTATTATTAATAGATACCACACTTAGCTGTTATCAGATATCAACTGGTAATATAAGTATAGAACAAGGAACAGATGTAGCATTAAAACAGGCATATACATTAGGAACGAAAGATATTGGAGGAGGAGTAATTGGAACAGCAATTGCAATTCCACTTGTAAATTTAATAGGAATATTAGGAGCGGTAATTGCTTCTATAGGTATTTCTTTAATTTTATTAGTAATAATATTTGGACTTCACCCAGCAGACGCTATATCAAATTCGCTAGATAAATTAGCAGAGAAAAAAGCTCAAAGAGCTAAAGCGAAAGAAGAAGAAAGAGTAAATGAAAATGCAGAAGTTAAAGTAAAAACAGAGACTAGAAAAGAAAGAAGACTAAGAGAAAAATTAGAAAGAGAACAAGCTAAGAAAAATAAAGAAGAATTAGAAGACCAGATAACAATAAATTTAAATGAACCAAAAAAATATGACCATTCTAAAGATGATTTAGATGCATCAATTTTTTCTCCAAGAGGTGTAAAGCAAGCGCCAAAAACTATAAACAATACTACAAGCGGAGATGAATTATTTGCAACTGAAGAAGAACAAAAAGAAGCAAAGGTAAAAGAAGTATTAAAACTAGATCATGGTATAACTGTAGAAGATGAGCATTATGAATTCCCACCAGTAACTTTACTTGCACCAGGTAAAGGATTATCTGATAAAAATAGCGAAAAAATGTTAAGGGCTACAGCAGAAAAATTGAGAAGAACATTATATAGTTTTGGTGTAAATGCAAGGGTTGAGAATGTTTCTGTTGGACCTGCAATTACAAGATATGAACTAGCACCAGCAGAAGGTGTAAGAGTAAGTAAAATATCTAATCTTGCAGATGATATAGCACTTAGCTTAGAAGCAGAAACAATAAGAATAGAAGCTCCAATTCCAGGAAAACATACAGTTGGAATTGAAGTGCCTAATAAAGAAAAAAATACAGTACCATTAAGAGATATAATTGAGTCAGATGCATTTATAGATAATAAATCAAAACTAGCATTACCACTTGGAAAAGATGTTGCAGGAGAAACTGTTGTATCAGATATAGCAAAAATGCCACATATGCTTATTGCAGGTGCAACTGGTTCAGGAAAATCTGTATGTATAAATACATTAATAACAGGTATAATATATAAAGCTAAACCAAGTGAAGTAAAACTTTTAATGATAGATCCAAAAGTTGTTGAACTTTCTGTATATAATGGAATACCACATCTTTTAATTCCAGTTGTAACAGACCCTAAAAAAGCAGCAGGTGCATTAGCTTGGGCTGTTCAGGAAATGGTTAAAAGATATAGCTTATTCGCTGAAAAG
>CALXVF010000041.1 GCA_944391895.1 uncultured Clostridia bacterium | reverse complement strand
TTTATAGCGAATTCAAAGAGTTTTTCCCTCGGGAATAATGTAGAATACTTTGTATCTTATTACGATTATTATCAACCAGAAGCATATGTACCATCATCAGATACATATATAGAAAAAGATGCATCAATAAATGATGAAATAGATAAATTAAGACACTCTGCAACAGCATCACTTTTTGAGACAAGAGATGTAATTGTAGTGGCATCAGTGTCTTGTATATATGGATTAGGAGACCCTATAGATTACGAGCATATGATAATTTCATTAAGACCAGGTATGCAAGTTGAAAGAAATACAGTTTTAAAAAAGCTAATTAATATGCAATATACAAGAAATGAACTAGACTTTAAAAGAGGAACTTTTAGAGCTAAGGGAGATGTAGTAGAAATATATCCATCTGATGAAGGAGAAACCGCTGTAAGAGTTAGCTTTTGGGGTGACGAAGTTGAAAAAATAGATGTAATTAATCCACTTACAGGTAAAGTTGAAGGAACAAGAAATCATGTTATGATATTCCCAAATTCACACTATGTAACAACAGCAGATAAAATGGAAAGAGCGATTACAACTATTCAAGAAGAACTTCAGGAAAGAATAAAATATTTTAAGGATAATGGCAAATTATTAGAAGCTCAAAGAATAGAAGAAAGAACAAATTTTGATATAGAAATGATGAAAGAAACAGGATTTTGTCAAGGAATAGAGAATTATTCTAGGCATATTAGCGGAAGAGAAGCGGGAAGTCCACCATTTACTCTTTTTGATTATTTTCCTAAAGACTTTTTGTTACTTATAGATGAATCACATGCAACTATTCCACAAGTAAGAGCAATGTATAATGGAGATAGAGCTAGAAAAGAAACTTTAGTTAATTATGGATTTAGACTTCCATCAGCTTTTGATAATAGACCACTTAAATTTGAAGAATTTGAAGAAAGAATCAATCAAGTAGTATTCGTAAGTGCAACACCAGGAGACTATGAAAAAGAACATTCAAAAGAAAGAGTTGTAGAGCAAATTATAAGACCCACTGGATTATTAGATCCTAAAATAGATGTAAAACCTGTAGAAAACCAAGTAGACGATTTAATTGAACAAATTAGAGAAAGAACAGAGAAAAGCGAAAGAATATTGGTTACTACTCTTACTAAAAAAATGGCAGAAGATTTAACTTCATATCTAGAAGGATTAGATATAAAAGTAAGATATATGCATTCAGATATCAAGGCATTAGAAAGAATGGAAATAATTAGAGATTTACGTATGGGTAAATTTGATGTTCTAGTTGGAATTAACCTTTTAAGGGAAGGACTAGATATACCAGAAGTATCATTAGTAGCAATCTTAGATGCGGACAAAGAGGGATTCTTACGTTCAGAAAGGTCGTTAATACAAACAATTGGACGTGCTGCTAGAAATACAGACGGTAAAGTTATAATGTATGCAGATGAATTAACTCCTTCAATGGAAAAAGCAATATCAGAAACAAATAGAAGAAGGGCAATACAAGAAAAATATAATAAAGATAACAATATAACTCCAACAACAATCAAGAAAGCAGTAAGAGAAACAATTAAGGCAACATATCAAATAGATACTACAAAAGATGAAGTGATTAAGAAAGACGAAGATATAAAAGATGCAATAAATAGATTGACAGACGAAATGTTAAAATATGCTCAAAACTTAGAATTTGAGAAAGCAGCTGAATTAAGAGATAAAATAAAAGAACTTGAAAATTATGTATAAAAAATTTAATTGTATATTTAAAAATTTTTTGTTCCCTACTGTCGCTATCGCTCCAAGCTGCGCGGAACTGCAAAATTTTAAATATACAATTTTTATATATAAGTGCTATGAATTTTATTTATAATTAATAAGGTTTAGGTTCTAATGAAGGCTCATGAGGGTCTACATCAGGTTCTTCTTCATGTAAATGAGTTTTATCTGGATTTTCTTGAGCTTTTTGAACTAGCTCATTGTTTTTGGCATCCGCATATGGAGATTTAGCAGATGTGCTTTCTATTTCAGTAGCAGTTCTACTATTTCCAGCGATTAAGAAAGCTTGAGTTTTATTATCTCTATTATCACTATCAATTGCTAAAGACATATTAGGATTATCTTTTCTGTAAAATTCTACTTCAGGCATTCTATTTTCTCTTTTACCATCTTCGCCAATAGTATTGAAAGATTGAGTAGCTGAAGATAGTTGTAAATTATTTTCTAAAGCTAAATTACCTTTATCATCAATTTTAAAAATCTTCCACTCATTATTAATTCTAATTGCTAATAATTGATTAGCATCTATATTTAAGAATTCTTTTATTGTATCATCAGAAGTAGCAAGTTCGTTTGTATCAATAATCATTCCAAGAGCCATATAAGATTTTAATTTTTCTTGTATATCATTAGGCTTAACTGGCTTATTTGTATCGACTTGTACCAAATCTAATTCTTTTATATCTTTTTCGTCCATACCTAAAGTCTCAGCAACTTCCTTAGTCTGCTCTTTTTCTAATTCTTCTAATGACTTAGAATCTTGGTCTTTATATATATTAGCAATTAAAGAGTTTTCATCAAAAGAACCGTTTTCTAATTCAGATAAAATTTTACCCTCATTAAAAGCTTTATCAGATATAGCAGGCATAAGCATATTTCCTTGGTCATCATAGAATTCGTGATATAATTCACCATCTTTTTGAACTAATACTTCATATACGTCCTTAGTTACAGTAACATCTTGATCATTTTGTTGTATATTAAATGTTAAACCTTCGTGTTTTATTATGTCTGTTATTTCTTGCTTTCCTTGGATTATCTCATCTTTCTTTTGAGATGCTACATCATCAAGCATTCTTTCTAAATCCTGAATATCAGCTAATCTCTCTTGGAATTGTTCATTCATATTTATTTCCTCCAATTAAATTATAATTACAATTTGCAACAACTACTATTTGGGAAAAATTGTATATTTTAAAATTTTTCTGCTTCTTGCGGTCGCTTCGCTCCAAACGCACTTCGCTAGAATTCTTCCAGCTCGTTTGAACGCTCACGCGAAGCCTCAAAATTTTAAATATACAATTAAAAAATGGTATCATCTACAAATTGTAACTTAATTATAACAAAATCTAAAATAAAAGTAAAGAATATATTGACATTATAAAACAAATGTTTTATAATAATGAAAGCAAAAAAATAAGTAGGTGTAAAAAATGAGTGATAAGATAATAATAAAAGGAGCTAAAGAGCATAATCTAAAGAATATTGATATAGAAATACCAAAAGATAAATTAGTAGTTATTACAGGCTTATCTGGATCAGGTAAATCATCTTTAGCGTTTGATACACTTTATGCAGAAGGTCAAAGAAGATATGTAGAAAGTTTATCATCATATGCAAGGCAGTTTTTAGGAATAATGGATAAACCAAATGTAGAATCAATAGAAGGATTGTCACCAGCAATATCTATTGACCAAAAAACAACATCTAAAAACCCACGTTCAACAGTAGGAACAGTCACAGAAATATATGATTATATTCGTCTATTATATGCAAGAATAGGTGTGCCATATTGTCCTAACTGTGGTAAAAAAATAGAAAAACAAACTATTGACCAAATTGTTGATAGTGTTTTAGAATTGCCAGAAAGTACAAGAATACAAATTCTAGCACCTGTTATTAGAGGAAGAAAGGGTGAATATAAAAAACTATTAGAAGACTTCCAAAAAGAAGGATTTGTAAGAGCAAGAGTAGATGGAGCAATTGTTGACTTAAATGATGATATTGATATAGATAGAAAGAAAAAACATAATATTGATATTGTAATAGATAGATTAGTAATAAAACAAGATATTAGAGCAAGACTTACAGAATCAATCGAGACTGCAATGAAAAATGCAAATAATCTAGTAGTGGTAGATGTAGTTGGAGGAAAAGAACTATTATATAGTGGAAATTATGCATGTCCTGATTGTGGTATTAGTTTTGAGGAACTATCTCCAAGAATGTTTTCATTTAATAATCCAATGGGTGCATGTCCAACATGTACAGGTATTGGATATCTTATGAAAATGGATGAAGATTTAATAATACCTGACAAGAATTTAACATTATATAATGGAGTTAAGGCCTTTGGCGCTAGTACCATGAAAAAAGGTGATACAATTGCTAAAATGTATTTTGAAGCAATTGCAAAACACTATAAAGTAGATATATCTAAGCCTATAAAAGACTTACCAAAATCTTTCCTAGATAAAATCCTATATGGTACTGGAGATGAAGAAATAGAATTCGAATATGAAACTGCATTTGGCGTTAGAAGAAACAAAGTACCATTTGAAGGAGTAATACCTACTCTTGAAAGAAGACATAGAGAAACTAAGTCTCAAGGAATGTTACAATTTTACGAAATGTATATGAGTAATATGGAATGTCCAGAATGTCATGGAGCAAGGCTAAAAAAAGAAAGTTTGGCAGTAAGAGTAGGAGATAAAAACATAAACGAATTAACAGATATGTCAATAGCGCATATCAAAGAATATATAAATAATTTAACTTTAAGTGAAAAAGATGCTATGATAGCAGACCAAATTTTAAAAGAGTTAAATACAAGACTACAATTTTTAATAGATGTAGGGCTAGATTATCTAACTCTTTCAAGAAGTGCTGCAACATTATCTGGTGGTGAATCACAAAGAATAAGATTAGCAACACAAATTGGTTCTGGTTTAACAGGAGTTATGTATATACTTGATGAACCAAGTATAGGTTTACATCAAAGAGATAATGATAAACTAATAGCAACTTTAAAGAAATTAAGAGATTTAGGCAATTCTGTAATAGTAGTAGAGCATGATACAGATACTATGTATGCTGCAGATGAAGTAATAGATATAGGACCATATGCAGGAGTGCATGGTGGAAAAGTTATGGCTCAAGGAACAGCTGAAGAAATAGCAAAAGTTCCGGATTCAATTACAGGACAATACTTGTCTGGAAGAAAACAAATAACAGTACCTAAAAAAAGAAGAAAATCTAATGGAAAATCTATTGAAATAGTTGGTGCTAAAGAGCACAACTTAAAAAACATTAGTGTAAAATTTCCTCTTGGTCAATTTGTATGTATAACTGGAGTATCTGGTTCAGGAAAAAGTACACTTGTAAATGAAGTACTTTATAAAAATATAAATAAAGAACTTAATAAATCAAACGAAAAATTTGGAGAGTGTAAAAGCATAAAAGGATTGCATAATATTGATAAAATCATTAATATAGACCAATCTCCAATAGGAAGAACACCTCGTTCAAATCCAGCAACATATACAGGAGTATTTGATATAATTAGAGATATTTTTGCAACTACAAATGAAGCAAAAATGAGAGGCTATGATAAAGGAAGATTTAGCTTTAATGTACCTGGAGGAAGATGCGAAGCATGTAATGGTGATGGAATAATAAAAATAGAAATGAACTTCTTATCAGATGTTTATGTGCCTTGTGAAGTCTGCAAAGGAAAGAGATATAATAAAGAAACATTGGAAGTTAAATATAAAGGAAAAAGCATATCAGATGTATTAGATATGACAGTTGAAGAAGCATTAGAATTTTTCGAGAATATACCAAGAATAAAACAAAAAATACAGACTCTTAATGATGTAGGACTTGGATATATTAAATTAGGACAACCTTCTACAACACTTTCAGGAGGAGAAGCGCAAAGAATAAAACTAGCAACTGAACTTTCAAAACGTTCTACTGGTAAAACTTTATATATATTAGATGAACCAACAACTGGACTTCATATTGACGATGTTCATAGATTAGTTGATATACTTCAAAGATTAGTAGATGGCGGAAATTCAGTATTAGTAATAGAACATAATTTAGACTTAATAAAAACTTGCGACTATATAATTGATTTAGGACCAGAAGGTGGAGACAAAGGTGGAGAAATTATAGCTGTTGGAACGCCGGAAAAAATATGCCAAAATGAAAGAAGTTACACAGGACAATTCTTAAAAAAATATTTAGAGTAAGAAAATGTGCTCTTGCACATTTTTTCTTTACTTCTAATTTCATAAATGGTATAATGAAAAAACTAAGGAGAATTAAATGAATAAAAATATTGTAATAGGAATAGAAGGAATGGTTGCATCTGGCAAAACATCAATCTGCAAGGAACTAATCAAAATGATACCAAATAGTATATTTGTAGATGCTGGAGAAATATATAGAGGAATAATAGAAGCAATCAGAGAAAATGATATAGACTTAAATAATTTAAAAGAACATTCAAATGTAGACCCAATGGAATTAATGAAAAAACTAAAAGTAGAATTTAAAATAGAGGATAAAATCACTCAAATTTATATAGGAGGCAAAAAAATTTCTAGTGATGAAATCGAAAGAGTAGAAAATTCAATTGGCGTTTCAGAAATGGCCTCAAGCACTAAAGCAAATAGCGAAAATTTATATAAATTTGCTAGAAATATTATAGACACATATCGAACTAAATTTAATATTATATTATCAGCAAGAGACTTAGTTGCTATATATCCAGATATGACAGTTCATGTATATATAACAGCAAATTTAGAAGAAAGAGTTAAAAGAAGATATAATCAGTACAACCAAAAATATGCAATAGAAGATATAAGAGAAATGATTATAAAAAGAGATAAAATACATGAAGCTGCAGGATTTAATAGATTATACGAAAAAAGTATTAAAATAGATGTTAGTGATTGCAAGAGTGCAGAAGAGTCAGCGAAAAAGGTTATAAACAATATAGGAGGATTCATAAATGAAGTATGTAAATAAGAAACTAGAAGAATTTAATAATGAACTAAGGAATAAAAGAATAGCACTTATAGGATTAGGAGTAAGTAATATACCATTATTAGACTATTTTTATGCTCATAACGCTAATGTAACAGCTTTTGATAATAGACCAAGGGATAAAGTAGATACTAGTGTTATAGAAAAGTTAGACGATTATAAAATGGTATATTATCTAGGTGAAAAGAGTTTGGACCATCTAGTAGGCTTTGATTATATATTTCGTTCTCCAAGTTGTAGACCAGATACACCAGAAATTCTAAAAGAAATAGAAAATGGAGCTATATTAACATCAGAGATTGAGAAAGTACTAGAATTAACTCCTAGTACAGTAATTGGAGTAACTGGAAGTGATGGAAAAACAACAACAACAACATTAATATATAAAATATTAACAGCAAACAATTATAAATGCTTTTTAGGAGGAAATATAGGAACACCACTATTTACAAAAATTTCTGAGATGCAACCTGAAGACATTGTGGTACTAGAATTAAGTAGTTTCCAACTTATGAATATGGAGCTAAGCCCTGATATAGCGGTAGTAACAAATATATCTCCAAACCATTTAAATGTTCATAAAGATTATCAAGAATATATAGAAAGCAAAATGAATATATTCTTGCATCAAAACGAAAATGGTATTCTAGTTATAAATGCAGATAATGATATAACCAAAGACTTTTATAAATATGCCAAAGGAAAGGTAAGATATTTTAGTAGTAAACAAAAACTAGACAATGGTGTTATTTTCGATAGAGAAGATAATATAATAAAAGTATGTGAAGATGGAACAAGAAAGCATTTAGTAAAACAAAAAAATATGAAATTAAGAGGAATACATAATTGCGAAAATGCTTGTGCAGCAATTTGTGCAACTCTAAATCTTTCTAAAGAAGATATAACAAGGAAAACAATTGAGGATTTTCCAGGAGTAGAGCATAGACTAGAATATATTAGAACAATTGATGATGTGAAATGGTACAATGATTCAATAGGAAGTAGCCCAACAAGAACAATAGCTGGTCTTAATTCATTTGATGAAAAAATAGTACTAATTGCAGGAGGATATGATAAACATTTAGATTATACACCTATTGCAAAACCTATAATTGAACATGTAAGTAAATTGATTTTAGTAGGTCAAACATCAGGAAAAATAGAAAAAGCAGTTATGGATGAATCAGAAAGAACAGGAGTAAATATTCCTATATATAAATGTGAAACTTTGGAACAGACAGTTGAAAAAGCAAAAGAAGTTTCAAGTGAGGGAGAAGTAGTATTATTTTCTCCTGCAAGCGCAAGTTTTGATATGTTTAAAAACTTCGAAGAACGTGGAAACAAATTTAAAGAATTAGTAAATAACTTGTAACCTAAAATACTTTCTAGCATATTATATGCTAGGAGGTATTTTTATGTATTATCAAAATTATGAAGATTATATGAAAAGTGTTCTAGGAAATAATAATCAAGCACAATATGTAAATAATCCAAGACAAATATATCCATATAATTACTATGTTCCTACATATACACAGCCAGTCGAAAACTTCGCTGACAATAATACAAATCAAGTGCAGGCTATAATGCAACCAGAAGCCGTACCAGCAAATACGACTAATGTTAGTAATGATGTAGCAAGAATAAGAAAAATGTATCCAGACATATATGTAATATTAAACCCTATGGTAGAAAAAACTGTCAGTGAAAATAGCGGAAAAGAGATAACAGAAGAAGTTTTAGAAGCCATGACTAATAAAATTTACGATGCAGTAGAAGAAGATATGAGTGCGAGTCCAAGACAAGTTTCTACAAATCCTGTAGCTTCAGACAATAAAAATAGAACAGCAAATCAAACAGCACAAGTAACAACAACGAATTTGACTAGAACAGCAGCTAGAAGACCTGGAAATCCAACATTAAAAGATTTAATTAAAATTCTGATTATTAATAGACTTCTTGATAACTGGAGATGGAATAATAGACCAGGAGGAGGTAACAGACCACCTAGACTACTAGAAAGACCAAATATGAGACCGCCAATGCCACCACAACCAATGCCAAGAATGTCATATCCAACAATGAGCTATTTTTCTACTCCATATCCGGAAGATGAATACTACATCAGTTAGGCATATGAAATTGCATATTCAAAATTTCGCAGTTCCGCGCAGCTTGGAGCATAAGCGACAGTAAGGAACAAGAAATTTTAGAATATGTAATTCGCATTTGACAAAAAAATGTATATAGAATATTATATTGATAATACTAATGAAAAGGAGAAAATGATGGCAGTTACTGAAGATGTAAAAATACGAAAACATAATATGAAATTATATCCTAGAAATCTAATGCTAGAATTAGATTTATTATACTTGTATGGCATAAGAGTAATGTTCCTTTCAG
>CALXVF010000040.1 GCA_944391895.1 uncultured Clostridia bacterium | reverse complement strand
AAAGAGAGTTAAAGTTGCAGAAACAAAAACAAAAAGAAATAATATGATAAAATCAGCATATAAAACAGCTATAAAGAAATATGAAGAAGCTAACTCTAAGGGAGAAAAAGAAGCTGTCGAACTATTATCTTTAGCTAAAAGTAAAATAGATAGTGCTTGTACAAAAGGAGTTATTTCTAAAAATGCAGCTTCAAGAAAAAAATCAAGATTAGAAAGCAAATTAGCTGTAAAAGCAGAACCAAAAAAGGCTACAGCTAAAAAAGCTGAAAAAACAGAAGTAGCTGCTGAAGAAAAAGCAGAAGCTCCAAAAAAGACAACAAAGAAAACTACTACAACAAAGAAAACAACTAAAAAAGCAGAATAATAACTAAATAATTTCGAAATTATTTATAAATAAGAGATAAAAATGAACCTAAATTTATTTAGGTTCGTTTTTTTATTTCAATTTATTTAATTTTTTTAGCAAGAACTCTAGCAAGGTAAACACCAGAACAAGAAGCCATCATAAGCCCTCTAGTTAATCCGCCACCATCTCCAATAGAATATAAGTTTTTAACACTGGTTTCAAAATTACTATTAATATCAATTTTGTTACTGTAAAATTTAATTTCAGGGCCATATAGTAAATTATTAGGATCCGCAAAACCTTCAATTACTTTATCCATAGCTCTAATAAATTGAAGAATATCTGTCATAGTTCTATAACCAAGAGCAAAAGTAATATCTCCTGCAACAGCAGCTTTTAAAGTTGGAATAACAGAATTTTTTTCTAGTTCCTCTTGCCATGTTCTTTTACCTCTGTATATATCTCCAAGTCTTTGAACAACTACATTTCCATTACCTAGCTCATTTAAATTTTTTGCAACATTTCGACCATACTCAATTGGCTTATTAAAAGGATAATTAAAGTGATGAGAAACCAAAAGAGCTAAATTAGTATTAGTACTTTTCTTATCTTTATAAGAATGTCCATTGACTAAAGTTAGGTTATTATCATATACCTCAGTAGAAACAAAACCACTTGGATTTTGGCAAAAAGTTCTTACCTTGTCTCTAAAAGGTTCAGGTTTACCAATAAATTTTCCTTCATACATATATTTGTTAATATCTTTCATAACTTCATCTGGAAGTTCGTATCTAACACCAATGTCAACAATACCAGGATTTGTTTTAATAGAATGCTTATAACACATATTGGTTAACCAATTTGCACCTTTTCTTCCAACGGCAATGACAACATTATCTGCATAAATATCTTCTAACTCCACATCATCACCAATATATTTAGATGCTTTAGTTCTGACACCAATAACTTGATTATTCTCTATAATAAGGTCAGATACTATAGTTTCAAATAGCAAAGTAACATTATTTTCTATTAAAAAATCTTCAAGTAAGCCATATAGTTCATGACTTTTTTCAGTTCCTAAATGACGAATAGGAATACTAATTAAATTAATATTTTCCTTTTTGGCTTTATCATAAATTTTCTTTACTTCATCTTTATACTCTGTACCTTTTAAATGCGTGTCAGCTCCAAAATTAAGATAAATTTTATCAGTATAATCAATTAATTCTTTAGTTTGAGGAACTCCAATGTATTCATGTAATTCTCCACCAACATAAATATCATCATCGTCAGGATTATATAAAGAAAGTTTACCATCAGAAAAAGCGCCAGCACCAGAAAAACCACTTGTGATATTGCAAAAAGGTTTACACTTTATACATTTGCCAGTTTTTTCAATAGGGCATACACGTTTTCTTACACTTTTTCCTTCTTCAATTAATAAAATATTGTTGGCTTTTTTGTTTTTAACAAGTTCATAAGCTAAAAATACAGAACTAGGTCCCATACCAACTACAATAACATCATATTTTTTCATAATATCACTCCTCGTAAAATTGTATTTTGACATATAAAAAAGGAGAGATACAATCTCCCCTTTGAATATTAATCTTCTGGTTCTAATATACCGAAGTTTTTTCCGTCTTTTAATTTGTATATTACATTAACTTTGTTTGTTTCTACGTTTATAAATGGTAAGAATTTATTTTTTACATCTTCTTCTAAAATTAATTTTGCGTCTTCTGGAGTAAGAGGTTTAATACTATAATAAATAGTTTTAATTATTTCTCCTTCTTCAGAAGAAGTTTCAGAATTTACTTGATTGTTCATTCTTATTGTTTCAACCATGTTTTGTTTATCTTTTTTAGTTTTGCTTTTTCTTATTTGTCCTTCTAATATTTCAATATCTTTATCAATAGAAGCATATAAATCTTTGCTTGCAGTTGCTGCTTTGAAAGTTTCACCAGCGATGTTTACTCTGATTTCAGCAACTTGGTTATTTCCTTCAATTTTTAATGTTGCAACAGCTTCAAAATCACTTCCAAAATATTTTTCTAATTTACTAACTTTTTCGTTAATATATGATTTAATAGAATCAGTTAATTCAAAATCTTTTCCTGTTATGTTTAAATTCATAAAAATTCTCCTTTCTATTAAAAAGATTTTACAACTACATTATATATTTAATTGTAAAATATTTCAATAGAAAAGAGAGAAATTTTACTATTTATACATCTATATTAAATAAATATCCAAAAAAGATAAAAATAAATAAACAATATAAAATACAGCTTCAACAATTAAAAACATTTTAAAACTTTTGGCATCTTCACTTTCTTTATATAAATATTTAATAGCAAAAAAAGTAAAGATTATACTAATTGCAGTGCAAAAATCTGTTATAGGGTCTAACAAAAAATAAAAGTTAGTACTAACAATAGCTAATAAAGACAAAAAGCTAGAAAAGATAATTGGAATTTTGCAAACAATAACAGAAGTCACAGCATTGGTTAATCTGTAATCATCATCTTTATTAGGATTAATACAGTGAATTATTAGCGACAAAAACCCAACAGATAAGATTGGAATTGTAAGGTCCCTAATAATTACTAAAGCATGTGTCATACCTGTATACAAATTACCGTAATCGAATAAAGAATGGATAAATGTAATTACAAGCCATATAAGAAGTATTATCAGAGATACATTAAAGAGTTTGAAATTTTTGCATTTACTTATGTTTTTTAATAAAGTAATAGGACTTTGAAAAAAAGACGTAAAAAAATCCTTGGAATTCTTAGTCCCATCTTTTAAATCCACTTTAACAAATTCATCTTTAGAAGATTCATTATTATTTTCCATAAGACATCTCCTTATAAATAGATTTATAAAATATATATGCTATATGCTTGCAATTTAGTACTGTGCAAAATATGTAGAAAAATGTCGACGAGTTGATGTAAAAAAGTGTTGAAAAATTTAGAAAGTTATGGTAATATATGGATAATGTGAATTGGTTCGGAATATTTAATTCAAGTAAATTTTTTTCAAAAGAATTTAAATCTTTTTATATCAAAAAATCCCTCATATTATAGAAAGTAAAGGTAATTAAATAGAAAACTAAATTCATAAATATATAAATTTTAATAAAGTGTTGAAAAAACGTAAACATTTTGTTAGAATGAAAGGAGAATAAATGGGAAAACAACAAAAGTTACCTTTATTAAATGATTACATATTTAAACGTACATTTACTAAAGAAGGAACCAAAGGTCTTTTAAAAGATTTATTGGAAGCCATATTAGAAGTAAAAATTACAAAATTAGAAGTGAGGAATAGTGAAATTCCCAAAGAGTTAATTGAAGAAAGAGCAAGCGTGCTAGACATAAAAGCAGAGATAAATGGTAATACAGTAGTAGATATAGAGATGCAAGTAGGAAATGAATACAACATGAAACAAAGATCAACTGTATATATGTGTAAGAACATAGCAACGCAAATACAACAAACAGAAGATTATAAAAAACTAAAAAAGTCAATAGTAATAATATTATTGAATTATATATTATACAAAAGGGGAAGTTACCATCATGTAGCACATATGAAATTTGAGAAAATAAAGCCAAATGAATATGTAGATATGGGATATAAAAAAGAAGAAGAAAATGCAACAGAGGAATTAGAAATGCATTTTATAGAGATACCAAAATTTTTAAAGAAAAATCCAGGAGTAGAGGGAAAACTGGAACAATGGCTTTGGTTAATAAGTGGAAGGGAGGAAAAAATCAAAATGGCCGAGGAGAAAAATGAAGAAGTAAAAAAAGCAGGAATATTGGTAGAAGAAATGAGTATGGACCCAAAAGAAAGAGAATTATATGAAGCAAGACTAATGGCAAAATATAATTATGATAGCGGAATGGCAGGAGCAAGAGAGGCAGGAATTGAAGAAGGTATAGAGAAAGGAATGGCAAAAGGAATAAAAGAAGGCAAAAAATCTGAAAAACTACAAATAGCCAAGAAATTAAAAGAAATGGGAATGTCAGATAAAGAAATAGTAGAAGCAACAGGGCTTAGTGAAGTTGATGTTAAAAATATATATAAAATTATATAAAAGTCTAATGATATAAAGCTAGGCAGTTAAAATATTGCTTAGCTTTATTTTATTGAATTAAAAATTTCAAAAAACATATTGACATTTTATGTAAAAGGGTATATACTATTAAAAGTCAAAGAAAGTCAAAGTCAAATAAAATCGAAAAATGTAGAATAAGGGGAGAAGAAATGAGAATATCAGATATAATAGAAGATTTTATTAAGGAAATGTTAGAAGATGATGATTTTGCAGTAATACAAAGAAACGACTTAGCAGAGCACTTCAACTGCGTTCCATCACAAATAAACTATGTAATATCAACAAGATTTACACCAATGCAAGGATACTATGTAGAAAGCACAAGAGGTGGTGGAGGATGCATTAAAATCAAGAAAATAAATATAACTCATAGTGATTATTTAATGCATATTATAAATAGTGTAGGAGAAAAAATAACTGCTAAAGAAGTAGAAATATTTGTAAAAAATTTCTTAGACTACGACATTATAGATGAAAAAGAGGCAAGACTAATAAAAGGAGCAACAAGTGACAAAGTACTGACTTTGCCAAAAGAAACTAAAGATGAAATAAGAGCAAAAATATTTAAAAATATGCTCATAAATTTAGTTTAAATTAAGGAGGTAATTAACATGTTGTGTCAAAATTGTGGAAAAAACGAGGCAAATTTCAGATATACGCAAATTATTAATGGAGTAAAAAAAGAACTTATTCTATGTACAGATTGTGCAAGAAAATTAGGAGTAGATAATATTGATATACCAATTAATTTCAATAGTTTTTTGGGAGATTTCTTCAGTGATTACGCAGAAAATAATACAATACTACCAAGCTATAGTACAAATGCTGTAAAATGTAAAACATGTAATATGACTTATGAGGATTTCATAAGATTTGGAATGTTTGGATGCCCAGATTGTTACGATACATTCTCAAGTCCAATAGATTCACTTTTAAAAAATTTACATGGAACAGCAAAACACATTGGTAGAGGAATAAAAAATACAAATCAAGAAATCAATCAAAAAGTAAAACCTAAAAAACAAGAAAAAGATAAGAAACAAGAAGAAATAGAAGACTTACAAAGGCAACTAGATAAAGCGGTAAAAGAAGAAAGATATGAGGATGCAGCAAAAATAAGAGATAAGATAAAGGAGATTGATAAATAATGAATTGGTATGTTCAAAATGGGAAAGAATCAGATGTTATATTTAGTTCAAGAGTAAGATTATCTAGAAACGTAAAAGGATATCCATTTAAAACAAGATGTGCAGATGAAGAACTAAAAGAAATATATAATAAATTGAAGGAAATAACACCTTTAATTGGATATAATTTAAAATTTTTAAGTATGCAAGATATGGATGAATTAACAAAACAAAGTCTAGTTGAAAAACATATAATAAGTCCAGATTTTGCAAAAACAAAAATGCCATATACAGCTATAATAATAAATGATGAAGAAAATATCTGTATTATGGTTAATGAAGAAGATCATATAAAATTACAAGTATTTACATCAGGATTAGATATAGACAATATATTAAATCTAGCAATAGAAATAGATGAAAAACTAGAAGAACTAGTACCATATAGTTATCATCAAAAATATGGATATTTAACAGCATGTCCAACAAATGTAGGAACTGGTTTAAAGGTTTCTACACTTGTACATGTACCAGGACTTGAAATGACAGGAAACTTAAGCAAAATCCTAAATGTAATAAATGGCTTGGGAATGAATGTAAGAGGAGTTTATGGTGAAGGAACAAAAGCAGAAGGAGCTATTTATCAAATATCTAATAACCAAACACTAGGAATAACAGAAAAAGAAATTGCTAAAAACTTAAATTTAATAACACAGAAAATTATAGAACAAGAAAGAGTTGCAAGAAAATATTTATCTAAAAATTCTGTAAAATTAGAAGATAAGGTATATAGAGATTATGGAATATTAACAAATGCAAAAAGATTAAGTGAAGAAGAAGCAATAGAGTTACTTTCTAGTGTGAAATTAGGTACAGATTTAGGTATTATAAAAGAATTGACAGATAAAAAAGTATCAGAATTAATACTGTATACAAAACCTGCAAATATCCAAAAAAGGCTTGGTAAGAAATTGTCAATATTAAATCAAGAAATTGCTAGATGTGAAATAATAAAACAAATAGTAAAGGAGGATTAGTATGTATTATAAATTTACAGCAAGAGCTGAAAAAGCATTAGAATACGCTCAAGACTTAGCTATGGAATTAGGGCATAATTACATAGGAACAGAGCATATTTTATATGGATTAATTTCAGAAGGAACAGGAATTGCTAGTAAAGTGCTAGAAAATCAAGGATTGTCAGCAGAAAAGATAAAAGAGTCAATAGAAGAAATTGTAGGAGTAGGTGATGAAATAGAAGATAGTAATCAAATTACTTTTACTCCTAGAAGCAAAAGGGTAATAGAAAATGCATTTTTAGAAGCTAGAAGAACTGGAACAGAATATATAGGAACAGAGCATATTCTAATTGGAATAATGAAAGAAGGAGATAGTGTAGCAACAAGAATTTTACTAGAAGAAGGAATTAATCCACAAATATTATATAATGAACTTCTAAAAGTTCTAAATGAAGAAGGCTCTAATAGTGAAGATGAAAGAACATCTTCAAGTAAAAGCAGCTATAATTCAACACCAACACTAAATCAATATGGAGTAGATTTAACAAAACAAGCAAGAGAAGGAAAACTAGATCCTGTAATAGGTAGAAAAGAGGAAATTCAAAGGGTTATCCAAATTCTATCAAGAAGAACAAAAAATAATCCATGTTTAATAGGAGAGCCTGGAGTTGGAAAAACAGCAGTAGCAGAAGGACTAGCTGAAAAAATAGTAGCAGGAGATGTTCCTGAAATACTTAAAAATAAAAGAGTAGTTAGCTTAGATATGGCTAGTATGGTTGCTGGTGCAAAATATAGAGGAGACTTTGAAGAAAGAATAAAGAAGGCACTAAAAGAAGTACAAAAAGCAGGAGATATCATTATATTTATTGATGAAATTCATACAATTGTAGGAGCTGGTTCAGCAGAAGGTGCAGTTGATGCAGCCAATATATTAAAGCCACTTTTAGCAAGAGGAGAAATTCAACTAATTGGTGCCACTACATTAAAAGAATATAGAAAATATATAGAAAAAGATGCAGCATTAGAAAGAAGATTCAGTCCAGTAAATGTAAATGAACCAACTGAAGAAGAGGCAATTTTAATTCTTAAAGGATTAAGAGATAAATACGAAGCTCATCATAATGTAAAAATAACTGATGAAGCTATAAAAGCAGCAGTTGAATTATCTTCAAGATATATTAATGATAGATTTTTACCAGATAAAGCAATTGACTTAATAGATGAAGCAGCTTCTAAAGTAAGAATGAAAAGCTATACTGAGCCAGAAAGTTTCAAAGGAATAAAAGATGAAATAGAAAAATTAGACAAAGAAAAAGAAGAAGCAATAAGAGTTCAAAACTTTGAAAAAGCGGCAAAATTAAGAGATAAGGAAAACTCAAAAAAGAAAGAATTAGAAGATGCAAAAAAAGAATGGGAAAATAAAAATAGTAAAAAAATATCTACATTAAAAGAAGAAGATATAGCAAATGTAATAGCATCTTGGACAGGGATTCCAGTAACAAAAGTATCACAAACGGAAAATGATAAACTAAAGAACTTGGAAGAAAACTTGCATAAAAGAGTTATTGGACAAGATGAAGCTGTATCAGCTGTTGCTAAAGCTATTAAAAGAAGTAGAATGGGACTTAAAGATCCAAATAAACCAATAGGATCATTCTTATTCTTAGGGCCAACTGGTGTTGGTAAAACTGAACTTTCAAAAGCATTAGCAGAAAACTTATTTGGAAGCGAAGATGCACTAATAAGAATAGATATGTCAGAATATATGGAATCGCATTCCGTATCTAAATTAATTGGTTCACCTCCAGGATATGTTGGATATGATGAGGCAGGACAACTTACTGAAAAAATAAGAAGAAAACCATATTCAGTAATATTATTCGATGAGATAGAAAAAGCTCATCCAGATGTAATGAATATGTTACTTCAAGTTTTAGATGATGGAAGACTTACTGATTCACAAGGAAGAACTGTAAACTTTAAAAATACTGTAATAATAATGACATCAAATATTGGAGCTAAATTAATTACAGAAAAGAAATCTCTAGGATTTATTCAAGAAAAAGAAAATTCAGAAAAGGAATATGAGGACATAAAGAAAGATGTTATGGGAGAACTTAAAAGAGAGTTCAAACCAGAATTCTTAAATCGTATAGATGAAATAATAGTATTCCATAAACTAGAAGATAAAGAAATAAAAGAAATCTTGAATGTTCTATTAGCTAATGTTACAAAATTATTGAAAAATCAGGGAATAGAACTTACAGTAGATGAAAAAGCCAAAGAATTAGTAATAAGTAAAGGTACTGACAAAACATTTGGCGCAAGACCATTAAAAAGAGCTATTCAAACAATGATAGAAGATAAAATTGCAGAAGCTATGCTAGACGGAAAAGTTAAAAATAAAATAAATGTAACAGCTGAAAAGGATGAAATAAAGATTAATTAAAATTTATGCTTAAATTATAGCTAAATAGTAAATTGTATATTAAAAGATTTTTTGTTCCTTGTTGTCGGGACTAAAGTCCCTCCAAGCTACGCCAAATTTCATAATCTTTAATATACAATTTTTAAATATATGTTAAATTATTAGAATAAAAATTCCTATAGGAGTTGACAAATAGGGAAAATAAATGTATAAAGATAATATACGTTAGAAAAAAGAAAGGAAAAATATACATGAAAATCGCTAAAACCCTTGAGGCTGTATATATATATATATATATTGTAGGATTTAATAAAATAAACATAAATAGACATAGAAAAGAAGCTA
>CALXVF010000039.1 GCA_944391895.1 uncultured Clostridia bacterium | reverse complement strand
TATAAGAAGAAATAGAGCTGGATTGAAAAGTACAAAAAGACCACCTTCTTTCATTTTCGTTGGACCTACTGGTGTAGGAAAAACAGAACTTGCAAAAGCTCTTGCTTGTGAAGTTTTTGGAAGTGAAGAAGATATAATAAGAATAGATATGTCAGAATACATGGAAAGTAATTCTACTGCAAAACTTATTGGTGCACCTCCAGGATATGTAGGATACGATGATGCTGGTCAATTAACTGAGAAAGTAAAAAGACATCCTTATTCTATTGTACTTTTAGATGAAATTGAAAAAGCTCATAGTGATGTTTTTAATATTTTATTACAAGTACTTGATGATGGTAGATTGACTGATAGCCAAGGAAATACTGTAAGCTTTGAAAATACTATAATTATTATGACATCTAATGCAGGTTCTAATCAAAACATGAATTCAATTGGTTTCGGGGCAAGTACATATGCTAAAAATAAAGTATTTGATACTTTAAAAGAAACTTTTAGACCTGAATTCTTAAACAGAGTAGATGAAATTGTAATATTTGATTCATTGAGTAATGAAGAATTAACACAAATAGTAAATCTAATGCTACAAGATACTCAAAATGTTTTAAATGATAAAAATATAAAAATGTATGTTTCTAATGAAGCTAAAAGTTATTTACTTGAAAAAGGTACTGATATTAAATACGGTGCTAGACCTCTTAGAAGAGCCGTTCAAAGATATATTGAAGACGAACTTTCAGATATGCTACTAAGAGCAGAATTAAAAAATGGTCAAAAAGTATATATAGACTTAAATGAAGACAAACTATCATTCAGTGTAAAAGGTTAGGAGGATTATAGAATGAAAATTGTACCAAATATTCTAACAGTAATCAGATTTATTTTTATACCATCAATTATAGTATCATTAATATATGACAACTATGTATTAGCATTAATCCTATTTACTCTTTCGTCACTAACAGATGTTTTAGATGGTAAAATAGCAAGAAAATATAATGCAATATCAGATTTTGGGAAACTTATGGATCCATTGGCAGATAAGTTAACACAACTTTCTATTCTATTGACATTAGCTGTTAAGAATGTTATCCCTTTTTGGATAGTAGTTATTTTAGTAGTAAAAGAAACTGTTATGATAGCTGGTGCATCTTTCCTTTATGGAAAAAGCTTAGTAGTATCTAGCAAATGGTATGGAAAATTAACTACAGTTTTGATTTATATTGCTGTTGTAAGTTCATGTTTAATAAAAATATTTAACTTACCAGAATTTGATATATATATTTACGTATTAGCAATTATTTTTGCTATCTTCTCTTTAGTTAAATATTTTATGTACTTCTATGGAAATGGATATTTACCTAACAAAGAAGAACTTAAAAAACAATCTCAAACTGTGCCAGAAAAGAAAACTAAAAACAAGTAAATTATATAAAGCATAATATTACACTATGCAATCCCGCGCTAGCGTTCAAACGAGCTGAAAGAAATTTCGGCGAAGTGCGTTTGGAACGAAGTGACTGCAAAGGATAAGTAGTGTAATATTATGCTTTTCTATATTATTTAGATGTATATTTAAAATTTCGTAGTTTCGCGCAGCTTGAAGCGTATGCGACATTAAGAAACAAGAAATTTTAAATATACACTTTACTCAAAGTCTTCTAACTTTTTCGCTAATTCATTCTCACCATTTGCCGTTATTCCCTGTTCTAATAAAGCAACATCTTCTTCTGGCAAATATTGAATAGGTATATCAGTCACTTCTCTAAGAATTGTATTTCCATCATCATCTATTGTGTATACTGCTATATTATCATCTTTAATTGTAATTAAGAAATGTTGGTCACAACTTCCCTCTAATTCTTTATACAATTTTACCTCATCAGCAGAAAAACTCTCTATTTGCCAATCGCTATATGCCGTTTTAAAATATTCCTCATCTTTATTAACTTCTTCATCTTCTATCTGTTCCTTTTGAATAATTGTATGTCCACAATCTTTATAATATTTTTCAAAGCAAATTGTTGCATTTGGCGATAATTTTACATCCGATTGATTAGCTGCAATTATATCATCATCTATAATATGGTTTCCTAATTGGTTATTTTCAATCATTTCATTTACTTTTTTTATTTCATTTATTTGCGCTTCTTCTAATTTTTTATCATCCATTATACTAAATGCAATTCCTGCAATCATTCCCAACACAATTGCTGAGCAAACTAAAATAATTATAGTCGTTTTTTTCATATAACCATCTCCATTTTCTTTATGGTTATATTTTTCCCAATTATTTCAAATTTATACAACAAACTCTTAAAAATAAAGTATTTGAAAATGAGCATAGTAATTCTATGCTCATTTTTCAGATAGATTTCAGAATAACAAATCTCCGATTGCCGAAGCAATCTCTTTTTTGGTTTTACATTCACATACGATTCCAGACTCGTCAATTATCATTGCCCAATGTTTTCCATGCCCAATTTTTGAAAGGTCATTTGCCACAATATAATCCGCATGATTTTTTTCACGCAATCTTGAAGCAACTTTCAATAATTCTTCTTTACTCACTCCATCCAACAATTTAAAACCTACCAACTTTACATTAGGTTCCATTTGCTTAATTAAGCCAATAACTTTTGGTGTCAAAGAAAACATTGTCATCAAATGTGGTTCATAAGAGGAAATTTTCCCGCTATTATTGGTAACTACTTTTGGATTTTCAAACACTCTCATAAGCATATCTTTGCTTATTTTCTCTCTTGAAGTAGTTTGAATAAGATTCAAAATTTCATCAACAAGGTCTTCTGCCTTTACTACATACTTTCCTGCATAATCTCCAACTGCTGCAGAATGAATTATAACATCAATCTTGTGTTCCCTAAAGATTTTTTTAAGAGCCTCTATTAAATCTTGCGTAGATTCAATTGTTATAAACTCGATCTTTTTGCTGTTAGTATGTGGTTTATAGGACATTTTGGTAGTAATATAAAAAATCTTGTTGATTTCATCATTTTCCTCTTCCAAAAGCGTCTCTGATAATACGCAACCAAGTGCACCAGTTGACATATTAGTAATTTTCATTACCGAGTCAATTCTTTCATTAGTAGGACCAGCTGTAATAATAATATTTTGTTTCATCATTGTTTTCCTCCATTTTCAATAGTTGTTAAAGTAATTTTTCTTGGATTATTTATATAGTTATCACTCCTTCCAAATCTACTTAATTCATCTGGATCGATAAATTCTCCATATAAATACTGAGTATGCGCTTTTGACAAAGATAAAATATGTGTCGGTCTTTCATTTGTGGTAAATCCATCTTTTCTCAGCCACTCTTTTTCATGCATAGAAATTGGGCCATAAATATAACTTTGTCCATCACCATATTCTTCTCCTTTATACGTACTTACACAGTTAAGAACAAAACTATATAACTTTTCATTATGGTTATGAATAGCAATTGTTTCTTCCTCAAAAACACTTGTATTTGAATTAGAACAAATAGCCATAATTGCAAAAAGGTTCTCTTTGTATTCTGGATTTCTAGCAATGTAATAAGCTGCATGATAATATTCCATACAATTTAAAATATAGATTTTTTTGCCTTTAATCCAGAATTCATGGTCTTTTAATTCATTCATTATAAAATCATTTGGTTGAATATAGGTAATCCTTCTAGTCATTGGTTCAGCTCCTGACGCATATCCCTTTGTAATTTCATACTTCCTCCCATCTTGAAAAATCACAGTTTTGTTAATGCCATTATTGTAATAGCTTCCAGCTACTACTATTTTTCCGTATTCAGAAAGCTTTTTGTAGTTCTGGTCCCATTTTGGCAAGTATGCCATTTCTGGAAATAGTGTAATGTCTGGGTTCTTTTCTTGCATGATTTTAAATGCCATCAGAATTTGTTTATCAATACTATCTGTTTGAATTAAATATTCATCTCTTGAATTACAATCCAGAGTCATATTTAATTGGCACATTAATACCGATAAATAGTTATTTATCCGCATATCTTTCTACTCCTTTCTTGTTTATGCTTGAATTATATATCTCCAAATGATATAATTCAAATACATATTAGTAATATTCACTATAACAAGGAGTTATAATATATGGATATAAATTTTGAATCTTACAAAATTTTTTACTATGTATCTATTTATCGGTAGTATTAGTAAAGCAGCCAATTTTTTATATATTTCTCAACCAGCAGTAACTAAAACTATAAAAAAATTAGAAGAAGAATTAGGAGTAACACTTTTTTATAGAACTCCTAAAGGAGTTACTTTAACTGAAAACGGAAATATATTTTTTACATTTATTAAAAATGGCGTTGAAAGTTTTATTAATGGTGAACATAAGCTTACATCTCTTAACAATTTAGAAAGTGGAGTATTAAGAATCGGTGCCAGTTCAACAGTTACTAAATATTTTTTGCTTAATTATATAGAAGAATTTCATAAAAATTATCCTAATATAGATATTTCAATAACTAATCATCTAACAAGTACTATGATATCTTTACTTAAAAATGGAAGTTTAGATCTTTTAGTTGTTAATCTTCCAATGAAAACAGATAATACATTAAACATTATTCCCTGCGCTATACTTCATGATTGTTTTGCCGGGAATTTGGAATATAAAAATCAAATTAGAGAAAAAATCTCTTTGAAAAGTCTCATCTCAAATTTTCCTATTATTACACAACAAGAGCCTTCCAATACTAGAAATTTTCTTAATTCTATTATGGAAAAAAACAACATTTCTTTTCATCCCAAATTTGAAATTGTTAGTTATAGTTTGGTTAAAGATTTTGCAAAAATAGGAATGGGGATTTCTTATATAACGAAAGAATTTGCAAAATCCGAATTACAAAACAATGAATTATATCCAATTCCTATAATTGAAAAAATTCCAAATAGAAACTTACGGTATTGTTACTCAAAAATCTACGATAGCAACTCAAGCAGCTCAAAAGTTAATTGATATGATTGTAAATAATTAATTATTTACAATATAATATTCAAGGATTCATAGAAAATATTATATGAATCCTTCTACCCTAATTTTATGTTTTTTATTAACACTAATACTAATATCTCCCATTTCATATATGCTATATATTTTGCAATTTAAATTATTTAATCTATCGATTACGCCTTGATTTGGATGTCCAAACTTATTATTTTTCCCCACACCTATAAGTGCAATCTGTGGATTTACCGCTTCTAAAAAGCTATTAGTTGAAGATGTTTTAGAGCCATGATGTGCTACTTTGAGAACTGTACTTTGTAACTTTTCTAAATTATTCTTGTATATTGACAAAATTTTTTCTTCTGCTACTTCTTCTATATCTCCAGTAAATAATATTGAAAAATCATTCCATATAAACTTAAATACCAGTGCATTATTGTTTTTTACATTATCATTTATTTGCTCTCTATTTGGATGTAATATTTCTATTTTAGCATTTCCTACTTTTAATATGTCTCCCATCTTTACTTCTAGTATATTAATATTATTTTTCCTTACTAAATCTAAAAATTCATTAAAATCATTTGATTCTTGACCTAATGTAGAAATGACAACATTATTGATTTTCAAATTTTCTATAACATATATAAGTCCCTTATAATGGTCAGCGTCAAAATGAGATACTATAACATAATCTATTGAAATTAACCCTCTATCTAGCAAAAATGGAAGCAAAGTCATTTCTCCCACATCTGATTCACTCTCAAAAGCACTTCCTCCTCCATCAATTAATATGCTTTTATCATTTACTCTAATTAATGTACTATCTCCCTGCCCCACATCTATAAAATTTATTTCTAAATCTTGTACTTTTGAATTTAATATTGGAAAGAAAAAATTAAATACAATGATTATTACAAGTATTATATTTATATACTTTTCTTTTTTATATCCATATATTTTCACTGCTAAACAGACGTAAAAAATAATTACTAATAAAATATTAGGAGTTGGCATATAAACCTTTGAAAATGGCAAATTAGCGCAAATATGTGCTATTTTGATTAACATGTTAATTAGCAAATTTAAAACGCTAAATAATGGCTTTAAAAGCGAACCTAATAATAATAAGGCAAATAATAATATAAAAGCAAAAATTACAATAACTCCTAAAAGAGGTCCTGCTAATAGATTAGAAATAATGAATGAAAAAGAAAGTGTATTAAAATTTAATAACATCATTGGTATTATAATTATATTTGCAGAAAGAGTAACGCTTATAGCAGTTATTACATATTGTTTTATTTTAGATTCTTTTTTATTCAAATATCTTGTTAGAGTATTAGTAATTTTTTCATTTAATAAAACAATTCCAATTACTCCTCCATAGGACAATTGCAGTCCTATATCAAATATTACATATGGATTATCTATTATTTGAATTAGAAGGGCAACAGCCATACTAGTCCATATATCTGCCCTTCTATGAAATAAACTTGCTAAAATCGTCATTATAGCCATTATTCCGGACCTTACTACTGAAGCCGTATTTCCAGTAAGATTCATAAATAGAATTATAACTATTATCATTATTATTTTTCCTAGTCTATTTCGCCTTATTATTTTATTAACATATCCTACAGTTAAAATAATATATGTAAAATGTGAACCTGAAACAGCTAACATATGAGTCAAGTTAGAATCTTTAAAATCATTTTCTACTTCTTTTGATATCCCTGTCCTGTCCCCTATTACTAAGCCTATTCCCAGTTCTGCTTCATCTTTATTCAAATATGTTCTTAAAGTTTCTTTTACATGTTGCTTAAAATTTATAATATTTTTTTGTATTTTGTTTCCCTTGTTTTTGGATATTATTTTAAAATTCTGCACATTAAAAGTTCCATAAATTTTTTGTGTTTTTAAGTATAATGAATAATCAAATCCTCCGTAATTTCTTTTACCTTCTGGCTTTAAGAATTCTCCTACAAAATTAATTTGGTCTCCATATTCTAATTTTTCATTATCTTTTTTTATATTAATCAAGAACTTCTTATCATCTATATATTTATTATTGCTTATTAGTTTTATAACATATACATCTTTGTAATCTTTTTCGTCTTTCACATCTATTATCATTCCTGTATATTGTGAATTAGTATCCAGGTTAGAATAAACTTTATCATATCCTAAAAAAACTACACCTAAAAGGTGTAGTCCAATTATAATAACTATATATACAATGGCTAACACGCAAAATGGTCTTTTCATAAAACTCTTTCCGTGCCCCCATTTTTAATTATTGTTTTTCTTCTGATAAATATTTTTTCATCATATATCCAGTACCATCTGTAACATATACTCTATACCAATCGCCTTCTTCTCCTCTAACTGTAACAGGAGTATTTAGTCCGACACTTGCAACAGCTTCAGATTCTGTTGTAGTACTTGCTCTAATATATACTGCATCTACATTTACATACATTGTTTTTGGATATGAGTTATCTGAAGTTTCTGTTGGTTCTTCAGTATTTGTGTTATCTTGAGGTTCAGAATTTTCTACTGGTTCATTATTTACTTCATTTTCGACAGTATTAGATTCTGGCGCTGTATTATTTTCAGTCTGATTCGTTTCTGAATTTGCTTGTCCTTCTATTCCATTTACATTACTTGTAAAAATCCATCCTGAAGTCGTATCAGTTTGAACATATGCCCATTTTCCTGTTATAGATACAACTAATACTTCTGTTCCAGAAGAAATACTACTTATTTTAGTTGAATTCAATAATGGTAGTACATAAACATCTGAATTCTTATTAACTATCCCTTTAGCATTTGCTGCTGGTGCAATATCTGGATTTGCTGTCTGGCTTTGTACTTCAACATATTGCTTACTTACATATCCTGTATAATCTTGATACTGTACTCTATACCAGTCTCCTTCTTCTCCTAAAATTTCAAAACTTGCATCTCCTGGCATTCTTACAACAAGATTAGAACTTGTAGATGGGCTTTCTCTTAAGTTTAAAAAGTCCGAACCTTTTATTGTTCCTGTTTGTGCTAAGCTAATACCTGTCATAAAAAGAGCAAGAATCATAACTATAACTAAACTTTTTAATATATATTTCTTCATAATATTCTCCTTATTTTATGAATAAAGTATATACTGGATTAGTCCAAAAGTCAAGATATTAAATTCTAATTAACAAAAAATAGGAGGCAATTTCTTGCCCCCTGTTTATATTTATTACTCAATTATTTCTGAAACAACTCCAGAACCAACTGTTTTATTTTATCGTTTTTGTATTTTCTCAAAATTTTGTTTTTTGCTTATTTTTAGAGTTTTTCTGTGTATATCGTTTCGAAGCTTTTCTAAACTATCTCAAACTAATGTGTTAAAAAAGTGTTAATTTTTTAAATCTTTTTGTAAAAATTTTTCTATCTCTTCTTTTTTATTATCAATCTTTAAATTTCTGCAAATTTTTACTAAAAGCTTTATATACATTTTCCTTTTATTATATCTGATTTCTAAATCTTTTTCAACCTCTTCTTCCATATTCTTTATTTCCTTTCTTTGGTAAATTCCATCAAATTATATAACCAATAACTTCCAATTGCAATATGTCTCTGTCAGCGTCATCTTGAATATATTTTTTATCAATTGGCATAATAAATATATGATTGTTTTTAAGATTAAGAAAATCAGAAATAAAAAGAGTATCACATTATATAAATTGTCCAAAGAAACTGGAATTTCTAGGGGCTATTTAACTGAGCTTGAAAACAATAAAAAAAGCAATCCGAGTATACAAGTATTGTATAAGATTGCTTTAGTTTTAGATGTTAATGTTAAAGATTTGTTTTATTCTGAATTTGACAAGTAAATAAAGGTTCTAAATATTTATCTAGTATTATACTTTCTTTTAAGATTTTATTATAGTCTGCATTGTGTTCTATTAAATAGTATAATTTTATCTTATGTATTATTATCATTATTATTAATATCATATATAACACCTCAATTAATTATACCATTTTATGTAAATTTTGTCTGTCGAAAATTGTCGATTTTATATTGACATTTAATATAATAATTTGATATAGTATAAAAGATTATTAAAATAATTCACTTCTAATAATGTAGGTGTATTAATCAGCAGTTATTCTGCTGATTGCAAGGCAGTATATAAAAACAACTGCTGATATACTGCACCTACATTGCAGTTAACTTTTGCTAGAAAGGAAGTGAAAGAATTGGAAGAAAAAATAGCAGTCAAGTACCTTGGCAAGACTTCTATGCTTTTAGTTGTTGGAGTTATAGTTTGCTTTTTAGCAAGTCTAGGTTACAGTACATATTTAAAAGTACAATCCACAGATAAAAAGATTGAAGTCCAATCCATGAACTCCAATCAAACATTTTAATAATCGGTTTGGCAAGGATTTTTCCTTGCCTCAATTTATTTATATAATAATATATCTTTTTTCTTCTGTCAACAAATTACTATCATTTGTAATTTTTGTAACAATATTGTAACATCACTTATTTATTTTGTCAACATTTTCTTTAATATATTATACTCCATTTTCGTT
>CALXVF010000038.1 GCA_944391895.1 uncultured Clostridia bacterium | reverse complement strand
GAAAGGAAGAAAAGTATGGAAATTAATAATAATACACCATGGGAAGATATGACACCAGGTGGAACAATTTATGATGCTGGAAATTCTAAGACTTTTAAAACAGGAGATTGGAGAAGCATGAAACCAGTTTACATTGAAGAAAAATGTAAACAATGTGGACTATGTTTCCCAGTTTGCCCAGATGATGCAATTCCAGTAAATAAAGAACAAAAAAGAGAAGATTACAACTATGATTTCTGCAAAGGATGTGGAGTATGTGCAAAAGCATGTCCATTTGGAGCAATAGTTATGGAAGAGGAGGGAAAATAGTATGAGTATTAGAGAAAGACTAAGTGGAAATGAAGCAACAGCTTTTGCTATGAAGCAAATAAATCCAGATGTTGTAGCAGCATTTCCAATAACACCTTCTACTGAAATACCACAATATTTTTCTACTTATGTAGATAATGGACAAGTGGATACAGAATTTGTAGCAGTAGAAAGTGAACATAGTGCTATGAGTGCTTGTATTGGAGCAGAAGCAGCAGGCGCAAGAGCGATGACTGCAACATCAGCAAATGGACTAGAATACATGTGGGAAATGGTGCAAATTGCATCAAGTATGAGATTACCTATTGTTATGGCATTAGTAAATAGAGCAATTTCAGGACCACTTAATATTCACAGTGACCATTCAGACGCAATGTCAGTTAGAGATAGTGGATGGTTAATGCTATTTTCTGAAACAAACCAAGAAGCATATGATAATATGATAATGGCACATAGAATAGCAGAACATAAAGATGTTAATTTACCACTTATGGTTTGCCAAGATGGATTTATAACATCACATTCTATAGAAAATATAGAACTTTTAGAAGATGAAGAAGTTAAAAAATTTGTAGGAACATATAAACCAGAACATTATTTACTAGATAGAAAAAATCCAGTAGCAATGGGACCTATGGACTTACAGCCATTCCTTTTCGAACATAAAAGACAACAATGGGAAGCAATGAAAAATGCTAAACAAGTTATTTTAGATGTATCAAAGGAATTCGAAAAACTTACAGGAAGAAAATACGACCTATTTGAAGAATACAGAATGGAAGATGCCGAATATGTCATCGTTTGTATGAACTCAACTGCTGGTACTGTAAAAAATGTAATAGATAGATTAAGAGAAAATGGTATAAAAGTAGGACTTATTAAAATAAGAGTATTTAGACCATTCCCAGGAGAAGAAATTGCAAAAGCTTTATCAAAAGCAAAAGCAATTGCAGTATTAGATAAAACACCTTTATTAAATATGACAGGTGGACCATTATTTGAAGATATAACATCTGCAATGTATACATTAAATATAAATGTACCAACAATAAACTATTCATACGGTATTGGTGGTAGAGACGTAACAGAAATGCAAATAGAGAGTGTTTACGAAGACTTACAAAACTTAAAAGATATGAACGAACCATATAGATTTTTAGGATTAAAAACTAAATAGAAAGGAAATGAGACTATGTATAATGTAAAAGAAATAGTAGCTAATAAACCATCAAGGTTTGCAGCAGGACATAGAATGTGTGCTGGTTGTGGTGCTCCACCAGTAGCTAGAATGATATTAAGAGCAGTTCATGAAGACGACCATGTAGTTGTTTCAAATGCAACTGGATGTATGGAGGTTTCAACTTGTATTTATCCATACACATCTTGGGAAGATTCATATATTCATACAGCTTTTGAATGTGCAGCAGCAACAGGTTCAGGAGCAGAAGCAGCATATAAATCATTGAAAAAACAAGGAAAAATTCCAGAAAATGAAAATACAAAATTCATATGTTTTGGTGGAGATGGTGGAACATATGATATAGGAATTCAAGCTTTATCAGGAGCAATGGAAAGAGGTCATGACATGACTTATGTATGCTATGATAATGGAGCATATATGAATACTGGTATTCAACGTTCATCAGCAACACCAAAATTCGCTGATACAACAACATCACCAGCAGGAACAGTTATTCCTGGAAAAATGCAATCAAGAAAAGATTTAACAGAAATAATGTGCGCACATCATTTACCTTATGTTGCACAAACAGCAGCATATATGAACTTTAAAGACTTATATGAAAAGGCAGAAAAAGCTATTTATACAAAAGGAGCTAAATTCTTAAATGTTTTAGCACCATGTCCAAGAGGTTGGGGATATCCAACAGAAGACCTAATGAAACTAAACAAATTAGCAGTTGAAACATGCTATTGGCCTTTATATGAGGTTGTTGATGGAGTTTACCATATAACATATAAACCAGCTAAAAAATTACCAATAGAAGAATTCTTAAAACCTCAAAAGAGATTTAAACATATGTTTAAACCTGGTAATGAATGGATGATAGAAGAGTTCCAAAAAGAAGTAGATAAAAGATGGAACGAGCTATTAGCTAAGGAAGAAATGACAAATAAATAGAGTTGAAATATAATACAATTTGATGTATAATAATAAGCACTTCAAATTGAAAGGAGAATGAATCATGAAATTCGCACGGTTGGTAATAGTCATGGTTAAAGAATCTGGAGAGGTGAGCTATGCACATCTTTTCTGCGGAACATTAACACGGAAGAAACTGTGGGCTGCGCCGACATCCTGTCAAAGCCTGATAAAAGATGGCCAGGTTGTGTCAGTCAGGAAAGAAGACTTGATGTCGGAAGGAGATGATTGTTTCTGTATAACGGTTCCAGACAATCTCGAAACTTTGCAAAATGATGCAAGATTTCAGGTGGAATTCGTGGAAGATGTGGATGTAGAAATCCTCGAAGGAATCTACGGGGCTATGAAAGAACTGAATAAATGATTCGTTGGAGATTGGCAGATGTCCTTTTGGATGTCTGCTAATTTCCATTTTTATACCACATACCACTTGTGTAAAAACTATTTTTGATGTATAATATATTACTAGGTTAATTTGTTATGTATTTTGGGGGTATCTATGGTAATAAATGATGAAGTATTAAGCGAACTAAAAGATTCGGCCGGAAACCAAAGGCAAGAGAGAGCCAAAGAAATACTAGAAGAAAAAAAGGTTAAAATAACAAAAGTAACTTATGAAAATAAAAATAATTTTAGTATACATGCTAGAGTAAACGGCAGACTAGATAATTACAATACTTATATAGAAATAAAAAATGGAGAAATAGAGAATTTAAGCTGTACTTGTCCAGATTATGAATCGACTTATGGAACATGTAAGCATATTTTAGCAACAGCATTAGAATTAGAGGAAAACCCATCATACATAAAGTTGTTCGGAACTGAAGAAATTAAAATCAATAAAACTACTCAAAAAAATAAAGAAAAATATAGAATATATAGGCAAATGATAAGTTCATTTTATATAGATGAACAAGAAGAAGACAACATTATAAAATATGTTGAAGAAAAAATAAAAATAGAACCTAGGCTTATATATAAAGAAAATCTAAAAACATTTAGATTAGAAGTAAGAATAGGTAATAAACAGATGTATAAAATAAAAAACTTAGCAGATTTTTATACAAGAATGGTAAATAAAGAAAATTACAAATATGGATCAAAACTAGAATTCATGCATGTAAGAGAAAACTTTGATGAAGATAGCCAGAAGCTATTGGACTATGTTTTAAAATATGCAGAAATAATAAAATTTGCAAACGAATCAGAAGAAAGATATTTAACAAATGTTTTAGACAATGCCTATATAGTAGTATCTAATTCAGGACTAGATGAACTATTCGATATATTAAAAGGAAAAGAAGTAGAAATATATAGTGAGTATTCCACAGAAAGAGTGCAATTTGTGGATAACAAACCTAACATAAAGTATTCTTTAAAAGAAAAAAATGATATAGAATATGAACTTGAAACAAATATTGATGTATTTAATTATATAATTATTCAAGGAAAAGAATATAGTTATTTATTACAAGATGACAAGTTGTATAGATGTTCAAGAGAATATGAAAATTCAATAATAAAATTATTAAATACATTTAAAGTAAATTTAACTAAAGAGATAGTTTTTAAAAAAGACGAATTTGCAGATTTTTACTCTTTAGTAATGCCATTAATTAAATATGAAATAAACTTAGACCAAATAGACCAAGACGAACTACATAAATATATGCCTAAAAAACTAAAAGTAAAAGTATTTTTAGATTATAATAGACAAAATTATATCACAGCAGATATAAAATTTAGATATGATGATTTTGAATTTAGTCCATTTGAACAAATAGATCAAAAGATTCCAAGAAATGCAATAGAAGAATCAAAAGCACTTGACTTATTCAGCCATTCTGGATTTATGTATGACCAAAAAAATAATAAATTGGTTTTAGTAAGAGATGATGATATATATAATTTCTTGCAAAATGATATTGAGAAATTTATTTCAAATTTTGAGGTATTGGCAACTGAAAGATTTAAAACAAAGCAAATAGTAAAACCTAAAATAAATTCAATTGGTATAAAAGTAGAAAACAACTTGCTAAGTATTGATTTATCTAACATAGATATAGATAGAACTGAATTAGCAGAAATAATGAGAAAATACAAATTAAAGAAAAAGTACCATAGATTAAAAAATGGAGAATTTGTAGAATTAGAAAATAATGATTCAATTGATATAATAAGTAAAATTGCAGATGGTACAAATATAAATTATGAAGAATTGCTATCAGGAGAAGTGAAACTACCAATTTATAGAGGACTTTACTTAGACAGAATCTTGAAAAAAAATGATAAAATTGTTGTAAAACAAAGTGAAAAGTATAAGCAATTAATAGATGATGTATATAGTAGACAAATATCAGATAAGTACAAAATACCAAATGGAATAAAAGCAGATTTAAGAGAATACCAACAAGTAGGATATGATTGGCTAAAAACACTAGATGAATATAACTTGGGTGGAATTTTAGCAGATGATATGGGTCTTGGAAAAACAATCCAACTTTTATCAGTGATAATGTCATATGTAGAAAATACACCAAAAGAAGAAAAAATGCCAACTTTAGTTGTATGCCCAAGCTCACTCTCTTTAAACTGGAAGGAAGAAGCGGCAAAATTTACACCAAGTCTTACAACTTTAGTAATAAATGGTGATTCAAAACAAAGAGAAAAATTAATCTCTAGTATACCTGAATACGACATAACAATAACATCATATGATTTACTAAAAAGGGATATAGATTTATATAAAAAATACAATTATACATTTAGATATATTATCGCAGATGAAGCACAATATATCAAAAATAACAATACACAAAATGCAAAAGTAATAAAAGAAGTTAATGCTCTAACTCGATTTGCATTAACGGGAACGCCTATAGAAAACTCATTATCAGAACTATGGTCAATCTTTGATTTTATAATGCCAGGATATTTATTTTCATATAATAAATTTAAAATTTTATTTGAAACACCTATTAGTAAAGATGAAGATAAAAGCGCAATGGAAAAATTAAAGAATATGATAGAACCATTTATACTTAGAAGAGTAAAAGAAAATGTTCTTACAGAATTGCCTGAAAAAACAATAACTGTTCTAAATAATGAGATGACTGGAGACCAGTTAAAAATCTATTTGTCATATATGCAAAGTGCTAAAAAGCAAGCTAAAGAAGAAATTGAAGCAAATGGAATTGCTAATAGTCAAATAAAAATATTAGCATTATTAATGAGATTAAGACAAATTTGTTGCCACCCGGGATTGTTTTTAGAAAACTATGAAGGAGAAAGTAGTAAACTAAATCAATGTATGGAAATAATAAAAGATGCTGTAAATGGAGGACACAAAATATTATTATTTTCTGGCTATTCATCAATGTTTGCATATTTAGAAAGAGAACTAAAAAATGAGAATATAGAATACTTTAAATTAACTGGACAAACTAAGGTAGAAGATAGAATGGACTTAGTAAACAAGTTCAATAATGATGAAAATATAAAAGTATTCTTGATTTCACTAAAAGCAGGTGGAACTGGACTTAATTTAATAGGTGCAGATATGGTAATTCATTATGACCCATGGTGGAACTTATCTGCTGAAAATCAAGCAACAGACAGAACTTATAGGATTGGTCAAAAGAGAAATGTACAAGTGTATAAATTGATTACTAAGAATTCTATAGAAGAAAAAATATATAATTTGCAAGAAAAGAAAGCTAAACTTGCAGATGATATGCTATCTACAAAAGAGACATTTATAAGTAAACTTTCAAAAACGGAAATTATGAATTTATTTGAATAAGAAAGGTAAGAAGATGGAACAGTATATTAATGTAATTGGAGGAGGTCTAGCAGGAACTGAAGCTGCTTATCAAATAGCTAAAAGAGGAATAAAAGTAAAGCTATATGAAATGAAACCTAAAAAGTATACTCCAGCTCATTCAAATAAAGATTTAGCCGAAATAGTATGTAGTAATTCTTTTAAATCCAATTTGATTACAAATGCTTGTGGACTTTTAAAGGAAGAACTTAGAATTTTAGATTCTTTACTTATAAAAACAGCAGACGAAGTGAAGGTACCAGCTGGACAAGCATTGGCAGTTGATAGAGAAAAGTTTTCTAAAAGGGTAACAGAGAAAATAAATGAAATAGAAAATATAGAAGTAATTAATAAAGAAGTAGTAAGCCAGTATGATGAAAGCATAAATGATTGGAACGATAAAGTAATATTTGAAAAATTAATAAATGAAGCAATCACAATAATTGCAACTGGACCGCTAACATCAGATTCTTTATCAATAGGAATAAAAAGGCTTACAGGAGAAAATGAATTGCATTTCTTTGATGCAGCTGCTCCAATAGTAGAAAAAGAAAGTATAGACTTTGGTATAGCGTTTTATGGAGATAGATACGACGAAGAAAAGAAAAAAGATGAATCAGAAGAAGAATGGCTAAAGAGAATTAAAGAAAATAAAAGTGATTATATCAATTTACCAATGAATAAAGAAGAGTATGAGACATTTGTATCTGAATTGATTAATGCTCAAGTAGTTGAATTACACGAATTTGAAAAAAGAGAAATATTTGAAGGGTGTATGCCTATTGAGATTATGGCGAAGAGAGGAGCAGATACATTAAGATTCGGACCTCTTAAACCAGTCGGATTTGATGATCCAAGAACTAAGAGAAGACCCTATGCCATTGTTCAATTAAGACAAGATAATACTGAAGGCACAATGTATAATTTAGTTGGATTCCAGACTAATTTAAAATATGGAGAACAAAAGCGAGTATTTTCAATGATACCAGGATTAAAAAATGCTGAATTCATTAAATATGGTGTAATGCATAGGAATACTTTTATTAATTCAACTAAATTATTGGATAATACATATAACCTATTAAATAACAAAAATGTATATTTTGCTGGACAAATTACTGGTGTAGAAGGATATGTAGAATCAATATCTTCTGGATTAGTAGCTGGAATAAATGCTGCTGGCTTATTAGAAAATAAAGAAAAAATAGTATTTTCAAAAGAAACAATGATAGGAGCTTTGGCAAACTATATATCTACATCAAATGAAAAATTTCAACCAATGAATGCTAATTTTGGAATAATGCCTGAATTAGAAGGTAATAAAATAAAGGATAAAAAAATTAGGTATGAGAAGATAAGCGAAAGAGCACTTTTAAATTTAAGAAATTCTATATATTAGTTTTTAGAAATTGTATATTGCAAGATTTTTTGCCACTTGTTGTCAATTCGTTCAAAGTTACGCGTGGCTACAAAATCTTGAATATACAATTTTTTTATATAAATATTAAATTTATGTTACAAATTTGTTTTTATATTGTTTTAAAATATAAAATTTTGTATAATGAAAAAAAGTTTATAAAAGCGTTTACATAACTTGCAAAAACTTAAGAAAAATGTTATAATAAACTCATATGTATATTTATTAAAAATAAGGAGATGGACACATGAACAGTGAAATCCAAAATTTAATTAATGAAAAACAAATAATTAATAACAGAATAAAAGCAAGAAGAGAAAGATTTAAAGGAAATGAAGAAAAGGGTATCAAAGGGGAAATAGACAAGCTTAGAGAAGAGTATTTTACATATAATAGTAATGATAATGCATATAGAAGTAGAACAAATGGAAGATTGGAAAAAGAAATAGAAAGAGAAACTGAAAATTTTGAAAAAGGACTAAAAGAAGAATTTGAACAAGAATTACTAGATAAGAATACAAAATTAAAGGCAGAAAGAGATAAACTAGTTAAAGCTTTAGAAGCAAAAAAAGCAGAATATCAAAAAGCTTATCATGAAATGATAATAAGTTTCAGAAACCAGTATACACAAGTGCCTTTAGAAATACCTAACTTAGATGAAATGCAAAAAGAAATAGACGAAATTCAAAATGATATAAAAACAATAGAACAATGTATAGATACAAATGGAATAGACATAGCTGATGCTCAAATTGAGAAAACAGAAGAACCAAAAAAGGAACAACCTGAAAAAGAAGAACCAAGTCAAGAGCCATCAGATGAAAAACAACCAGAACAAACACAAGAGCCAAGTCCAACACAAACAGAGCCTGAACAAACAAATCCTGAGCCATCGGCTCCAACACATGAACAAACAAATCCGATTCAGCAAGGACCTTTTCAAGGTCAACCAACTCCAGTGAAACCTATGCAAGAACCAATACAGAAAAAAAGTCTTCCTAAAGTAAAAATATCTAAGTTTATTGATACAGAAGTAAATGGAAATGTAAGTAATAAAGGTGTAGCAGATTATTCAGATGGAATTAATATAGATATAAAACTAATGATTGAATTAAAAAAGAGTGGGTTTGATGAAAAATCAACAAAGATGTTGATGGATGAATTAAATGCAAATGGTGGAGATAAAAATGTAATGATAGCATTACTAGGAATGAGTAAAGATGGTACTGAAGCCACAAGATATATTGATGACTACTTAAGCACATTGAAAGGAGACAAAGAAAAATTATCTACATTTGAATTAGAATATGACTTAACTAAAGAAGAAGATTTTAGCAAACAAGAAAATAAAAAAATATCAGAATATGCTATGAAATCTTATGATTTTTCAAAGATAACTGCAACTAGACTAAAATTATTGGGATTAAGATTAAGAAGTCTAAAAATTGTAAAAGCAATTACTTTACATTTTAAAAACTTGAGAGCGAGAATGAGTAATATTAGAATGATAGAGAGTGGAGAGTCAAAAGAAAAGACGGTTAGCAGAATCGAACAGGAACCTTTAAGTGAAAGAATAGAAAAAATAGATCCAACTAAGACACCAGAAAGAACACAAGGACAAGCAAGAAATAGTAGAGACGAAAATTCTCGTGATGAAGATAGAAACTAGAAACACTTAGAACGATAAGAGATATTTACTTGATTGTATATGACAATGTAATATCTCTTATCTTGGAATTAAAAAAACACAACAGATGTTTACATAACTTGAAAAACTATAATAAATATGGTATAATATAGCTATGTGATTAAATATTAAAAATAAGGGGATAAGTATATGAACAGTGAAATCCAAAATTTAATTAATGAAAAACAAATAATTAATAACAGAATAAAAGCAAGAAGAGAAAGATT
>CALXVF010000037.1 GCA_944391895.1 uncultured Clostridia bacterium | reverse complement strand
CAGGAGTCATCTCCCTTTTTTCATTTTCATAATTAGAGACTGTTTGGATAGAAACATTTAAAAATTTTGCTATTTTATACAAATTCTCTTTCTTTTCAGTTCTTAAAAATTTTAATCTATTCACAATATCATTTCCTTTACATAATCTTAATTTATTATAATACAAATTGTTTAAGTTGTAAACATATTGTAAAATTTATTTCTTAGAGCGTCAAGACTTTTAAACAATTCGTAAAATAATTTTTCAAAAAAACTTGACATTCAACGAATTGTTTAATATAATACATTCAACAAATCGTTGAGGAGGTGCAAAATGAAAAAGACATTGCAAGAACTAAGAAGAGACAAAAACTTAACACAAGAACAGGCCTCAAAAATTTTAGCAATTACAAAAGAATACTTGTCTATGTTAGAAAATGGAGATAGAAATCCTAGTGATAATCTTAAAGAAAAGATGGCTAAATTATATAACTGTTCAATTGCTGATATTTTTTTATCAATAAATTCAACAAAACGTTTAAATAAATAAATTAAATAACACAAGAGAGGAGATGAGAAAATGGAAAATTTTGATAAATTTGATAAAGTGGAAATCTATGAAAAAGATGGAAAAGGGAAGTTTTGGATAAATAATACTTTATTAAAAAATGTAAATAATTATGAGATTAAAAGAGGTATAGACACGACTCAAATAAATTTTAGCATATCTATACCAAGTAAAAATTTAAAGACATTAGGAGATAACTAGGGCAATCCTGCTGAAAAGCTGGGATTGAAGACAGAAGCGGCTTATTATAAAAAAGAAACAGGAATAGTTCCTTTTACATTAGAAGAAGGCAAGATAATTGCTAAAATGTTTGATATGCCAATTGAAAATATTTTTTTAAAAAAAGAATTATCTTAAAGAGATAAAAACGATACGAGAGAGGATTCTATGAATAGAATAAAAGATTTTAGAAATAAAAGAAATTTATCCCAAGCTGATATAGCAAAAATAATGAATATAAAACAAAATACATTTTCACAATGGGAAACAGGAAAAAGGATACCTAATATTTTACAAGGAATAAAATTGGCAGAAATATTAGAAACAACAGTTGAGAGTTTATATAAATAGAAAATACTAATCATAGTGTCGATATGATTAGCATAATCCCATATTTGTATATCTTAAACTCTTGCAACTAGTTTAGCCCAGACCATTCAAACCAGTCTTTTTGACATACAATTTTCCCAGCCCATATTCAACTAATATTATGCTCGACACACATAACTTCTTTGGAAGTTTCTAGTACTTAATCAGTTATGGTTCTGATGTATTTAATGCTGAATTACCCTATAGTCACTAGAATTTTTCTTTAGTCTGTTCTACCACTTTCTAAAGAAATCCATAAGAAACAGGGTAAAATCAAAAATTGTGACATAAAAACCACATCCTTTCTTCTACCCATTAGGGTTTATGTGAAAATAATATATCACAAAAAGGGATAATTGTAAAGGAGACAAATATGGAACAAGAATGGGTAAGTTTAAATGAATATATGCGAAGAAATCACATTGGATATGAAACTGCACTTAAATTGATGAATAGCGGAAAAGTTGAATATCAGAAAATAGGTGGACAATACAAAATAAAAGTGAGTAAGGATAAAGAAGTAAATGCAACAATAGAAAAACTTATTAGAGAAAATGAAGAACTAAAGACATATATAAAAACAATACAAAATTTAGCTAATCAAATAAATGTATAGAAAGGAAGTGAAGAACAAATGATAGATGAAATTTATAGTATTTGGACACCAGAAGATGCAATACTAATATTTAGTTTATTTATAAATTTAGGGTTATTCCTAGATTATATAGATAGAAAAATAACAAAAAAATTGAAAGAAAGGAGAAAAAGAAAATGTTTAATAAGAAAGTAAAAAAACAGGCAGAAAATGCAGAAAGAAGAGCATTAATACATTTTAGAAAATTACAAGCTATAGAAAATATTATAAAACATGAAGAAGCCAATAAAACACCAGCAGTTTTTATAGTAGACAAAATAAAAGAAGTTATAAATCCCACCACGAATCAATAACTTCTAAGTGTTTAAGTAAAAACATCTTAATTAATTATAACAAAAAAATTTAAAAAAGTAAAGGAGAATTTTATGGAAAAATCAGATAGATGTGATGAGTTGCAGGAATTAATAGAAACATTATTTTTATTAAGAGAAGAACTAAGCAGCAAAGACATAAGAGAAGATTTAGATGACATTATAGAAAAATATAATGATGAGTATGAAAGATTAGATAAGGAATTAGCTGAAGAAGAAAAAGAAAATTTAGATTATTTAAACAAAGAATATATGCGAGATGCAATTTAAGGAGGAAAAATGGAGGAAAATCAATTAATAATAATCAAACAGTTACCAGAAATAGAGGCAAATTTAAAAGCTGTATCAGACGAGATACAAGAAAAAGTTGAACAAGCAAAACAATTAGTATGTAATGAAGAAACAAGACAATTGATAAAGAAAATAAGAGCAGATTTAAATAAAGAATTATCAGAATTTGAAAAGCAAAGAAAGAATGTAAAAGAAAAAATTTTAGCACCATACAATAATTTTGAAAAAGTATACAAAGAGTGTATATCAGATAAATATATTGAAGCAGATAAAGAGCTAAAGAACAAAATAGATCAAGTTGAAAATGAAATAAAAAAGCAAAAAGAAGATGACTTAAGAGTTTATTTCGAAGAATATAAAAAATATAAGAACATTGAATTTATTGATTTTGAAAGAGCAAATATGAAAATAGGATTATCAGATAGTAAAACAGCATTGCATAAGCAAGCAAAAGATTTTATAGACAAGATTTATTCAGATATTAATTTAATTGATACACAAGATCATAAAGAAGAAATAATGGTTGAGTATAAACAAACATTGAATGTAGGAAATGCAATAACAATTGTAAAAACTAGATATGAGGAAATTGAAAAAGAAAAAAAGAGAAAACTTGAAGAAGAACAAAAGAAGGCAGAAATAAGACTTAAGCAACAAGAAGAAAATACAAAAATAGCGTTAGAAAATCTAAGACAACAAAATGAAATTTTAGATATACCAAAAGTAGAAGAAAAAGAAGAAATACTTACATTGAAATTTACTGTAAGAGCAACAAAAAGTAAATTAAAAGCATTAAAACAATATTTAATAGATGGAGGATATGATTATGAGTAATGAAAAAGAAAAAAATGAATTAACAGTTGAGTATGAAGTTGAAGGACAAAAAATAAAATTAACGCCAAGTATTGTACAACAATACATAGTAGGCACTAATGCAAAAATAACATTACAAGAGTTTAAATTATTTACAGAATTATGCAAAGTAAGAAAATTAAATCCATTTTTAAGAGAGGCTTATTTAATTAAATATAAAGAAGGAACACCTGCACAATTAGTAGTTGGAAAAGATGCAATATTAAAAAGAGCAGTATTAAATCCTAATTATGACGGAATTGAAAGTGGAATTATTATAAAAAAAGAAGATGGAACTATAGAAGAAAGACAAGGAACATTTAAACTAGAAGAAGAAGAACTAGTTGGAGGATGGGCTAGAGTATTTAGAAAAGACTGGACACATCCTACTTACTCAAGTGTTAGCTTTAATGAAGTGGCACAAAAGACTGGACAAGGTCAATTAAATTCAAATTGGGCTAATAAAGGAGCTACAATGGTTGAAAAAGTAGCAAAAGTAAGAGCATTAAGAGAGACATTTGTTGAAGATTTAAGTGGAATGTATGAAGCAGAAGAAGTTGAACAGGATTTACCAGTAGAGACGGTTGAAACGCAAGCAGAAGTAGTAACACAAGATGAAGAAGAAACAGAAAAAATGGTGAGTATGAATGAACTATAAGATTATAAGTAGTTCTAGTACAGGAAATGCAGTAATAATAAAAGATATTATTTTAGTAGATTGTGGAGTTTCATTTAAAAAATTAGAAAAGTATTACAAAGAACTAAAAATTGTATTATTAACGCATATCCATACAGACCACTTTAAAAAGGAAACATTAAAAAAACTTGCACAAGAAAGACCAACACTAAGATTTGCTTGTTGTCAATGGTTGCTTAAGCCATTAATAGAATGTGGCGTAAGTAGAAGTAATATAGACGTATTAGAAATAGGAAAAAAATATGATTATAGGCTATTTAAAGTAGTACCAATAAAATTATATCATGATGTACCTCAATGCGGATATAGAATAATGTTTGATAATAAAAAAATATTATATGCAACAGATACTAGGACTTTAGAAGGAATAATAGCTAAAAATTATGACTTATATCTGATTGAAGGAAACTATGATGAATATGAAATACAAGAAAGAATAAAGATAAAGCAACAAAAAGGTATGTATGCATATGAATTTAGAGCTAAAGATACACATTTAAGTAAGCAGCAAGCAACTAATTTCTTATTGGAAAATATGGGAGACAATTCTGAATATGTGTTTATGCATCAACATATAGAAAGGATATAGAATGCAAACTACAGGAATAATAACAGATACAAGCATAGATTTAGACACACTAAAACCAAAAATAAGCTTATTATTAGATACAAATGATAAAGATACTATAAACAAATTGAAAAATGAAAATAAGTTAAATGTAGAATTGAAAAAATGGTATCAGAAAAGAAGTTTAGATGCTAATAATTATTGCTGGGTGCTATGCGAAAAGATATCACAAGAAATAAGCAAGGACGGAACAATAATGACAAAGGAAGAAGTTTATAAAGATGCAATTAGAAATGTTGGAGCATTTAAACCTTTAATAATAGAAGAAAAAGCATTTGAAGAATTTAAAAGAATATGGGAGAAACAAGGACTAGGCTATCAAATTCAAGAAACAGCAAGAAAGGATAAATGTGTAAGAATAAATTGTTACTATGGATCCAGTTCCTACGATACAAAAGAAATGAGTCGATTAATAGATGCATTAGTACAAGAGGCACAGCAACTTAATATAGAGACTAAACCTAAAGAAGAAATAGATAGTCTATTGGCACAATGGCACTAGATGGCTACGACCAAATTCAAACTAGTGCCTGGCCCCATATAATGAGGAAAGATGAGTAAAAGTATATTACAAGATAAAAAAGAATGTTATATATGCGGTCTATATTATCCTGTAGAAGAGCATCATATTTATTTTGGACCAAATAGAAACATAAGTGAGAAACAAGGATTTAAAGTATGGCTCTGTTCAGAACATCATAGAGGAACTATAGGAGTACACGGAAAATATGGACATGCATTAGATACAAGACTCAAGCAGGAGTGTCAAAAGAAGTATATAAATATAGGACATACAAAAGAAGAATTTATTAAATTAATAGGAAAAAATTATTTAGACAACTAGGGATAAGCAATAAAACTTATCCCTTTTATGAAAGGAGAACATAATGTGGAAAGAGATAGTTTTATCTTTTATAGAAGTTTTTACGAATCTATAAAAGAAATTCCAGAAGGGGAACAACTAAAAGTATATAAAGCTATTACAGAGTATGCACTAAATCAAAATGAAGTCGAATTAACAGGGATAGCTAAAGCAATATTTACATTGATTAAACCACAACTGGATGCTAATTATCAAAAATTTTTAAATGGTAAAAAAGCAAAACGGAAGCAAGGTAGAAGCGAACAATAAGCAAAAGGTAAGCAAAAGTGAAACTAATGTAAATGTTAATGTAAATGAAAATGTAAATGAGAATGTAAATGTTAAAGATAAAAAAATACACTTTGCAGACTATGTTTCCATGACCAATGCTGAATATGAAAAACTTGTCAGCACTTATGGAAAAGATGTCTCAGACCAATGTATTACAGTCCTAGACAATTACAAAGGTTCAAATGGAAAAAAATATAAAAGTGATTATAGAGCAATTTTAAGTTGGGTTGTAGATAAAGTAAAAAAAGAGAAACCACGTGAACCACAAAAACAATATAAACAAAGAGAATATGAGAATTTAGATAATTTTTATTCAAATATTTAGGAGGTACAGATGAATAGAAAAATAAAGGAAACAGTATATAAAATTTTAAAGGATGATAGTAGAGCTAGAGCAGATGACAACTATTTGATACTAAAAGTGGTACAACAATTAGAACCAAATTTGGCAAAAACAAATTTTGTGAATGTAATGGAGAGATTAAGTTTTAGAGAAATAAGTTGTGAAAGCATTACAAGAGCTAGAAGAGAATGGGGACATGATAATCCAGAACTAGTAGTTGACAAAGCAGAAAGAGCTAGAAGAAAAAAAGAAGAAGAATATTTCTTAGAATATAGCAGACATATTCCAAGAATTGATTAAGAGGTATAAGATGAAACAAATAAGTAGTGATAAAAAATGCTTTACCTGTTTAGGCTGTAATAGATTAGAACTTGAAGATTTTAATGGAATTTATAGATGTCAGAATTATATGAAAGGAGCAAAAGATGGAAATTGTAAAAATAATAATAAAAATTTCAATGCTAATATATGCTAGTTTTATAATATTCTGTTTAGGTCTTGCAACTTGGATAAACATATATAGAAAGGAAAATAAGAAAGATGATTAATAGCAAAAGAAAAGGAGCAAAGCGGAGAAAGAGAGTTGGCCAGTAAACTTAACGAATATGGATATAACTGTAGAAGAGGACAGCAATATAATGGCTTAGATGGAGAAGACGTAGTTGGCTTAGATTACATACACATAGAAGTAAAAAGAGTACAAGCATTAAATCTAGATGAGGCTATGGAGCAAGCTAAAAGGGATAGTAAAGATAATCAAATGCCAGCAGTTTTCCACAGAAAAAACAACAAAAAGTGGAAAGTTACAATGGAATTAGACGATTGGATTCAAATATATAATGAGTATTACTCAAGTAAGAAGTTAAGTGAAGTAATAAGAGAAAGGGATAATAGAAAATGAGCAAAGAAATAAATATGGATATAGAAATCGGAGATTATGTTAGAACTAAAAGTGGAATAGGAAAAGTTGAACAAATAGGAAATAGTTTGTTTTGGCTTGAAGATTGTAGTAGTTATAGTTTATCTGATAAAACAATTAAGTATAGCAAAAATATAATAGAGCTTATAGAAGTTGGAGATTTTGTAAATGGCAATAGAGTAGTAGATAAATATTTATATGCTGGAGAAAAGCCAGTATTAGAAACAGTAGGAATTAAATATAATGCATATTGTCTAAGTGAAGGAGATATTAGAGAGATATTAACTAAAGAGCAGTATCTGCAAAACTGCTATACAGTAAAAAGGAGCTAGTATGAGTTGTAAAACTAAAATAAATCATAAGGTTCAAGAAAAAGGATATGCTTCACTTGAGTTTTACAAAGATGGCAAACCTCAATATTATTGTGAAGGATATATAGATAATAAAACTGATGAATTAATAAGAGAATGTAAAGAATGTCCAAAACATATATATAAAGCCCAAGCAGATTTAGAAAAGTATAATAGAGAAAGGGGTAGGTTATGAGTAATATAGAAAAAACAAAAAAGAATATAGAATACTGGGAAAGTGAAGTACAAAAGGCATTAAAAGAAAATAACATAATGAAAGCAGCTGGTTGTAGAGTTTTAGCAAATAATTTAAGAAGGGATATAGGAGAAGAAGAGATATGAGTAATATAGAAGATGATATAAAGAAATTAAATAAATTTAATGAATACGAAAATGCAGTTGTATTATCAGAAGAGGCTTTATACGAAATTCAAGAAGCAATAGAACATATTTTATCAGAGCGAGAGCAAGACAAAGCAAGAATAAAAGAATTAGAAGAAGAGTTATATAGTGCTAATAAAATAGTAGAAGAATATACAGATAGCATACCAAAGCAAAAAGTGAAAGATGTATTAGATGATATATATGATTATTTTGAAAGGTTAAATGGACCTGATGAAGATATTGAATATATTGAAAGTAAAAGAAAAGAATTATTAGAAGAAGGAGAATAAGCAATGAAAATGAAATGTAACAAATGTAATTCTGAGAAATTATTTGTAAAAATTGAAGGCAGTAGAAGAGGCTTATATTGCTCAGAATGTGGAAAATGGCAGAAGTGGATAACAAAAGAAGAATTACGAGTGGCAGAGGTAAATGAAATACCTATTTTAAATCAAAATAATAAATTTCGGAGAAAAAATTAATAACCTTTTTATATCACAAAATAAATTAATAAGAGAAAGGATTGAAGATGCAAATAGGTATGAAGAACTAATTGGAAAATTAGAAGCGGTAAGTGGAATGGGAATACAAATGTTGATAGATTTGTTTATGAGAGGATACGAGTTAAGGAGGACAAGCAATGACAACTGAACAGAAGGAAGCGGTAGCTTTAGTGAAGGACTTTACCAAAATGGATTTTAATAATCCTATGGGTTGGACAGGTTATTATGATACAGAATTAAAAGAACTACAGCAAGCAATAGAAACAGTCTTAAATCTAATACAAGAGCAAGAGAAAGAAATAGAAAAATATAAAAAGCTATATCAAAAAGCGTTAGATGACGCAGTAGTAACAGCACATGATAATATGCAGAAAGATAAGATAATAGAATTGATGGCAGACTTTATAGAAAAAGTCACAGTAGATTTAAAAGTAGCATTTGGAGAAAATATGTTATGGAACAGAAATGAAATAAAACAATATTTTGAAAGGAAAGTAGAAGATGAGAGAAATATTAAATATTATAGAAGGAGAAAAGAAATAAATAGAATAAATGAATAGAATTGAAGATATTGTAAATCAATTAAATAATAAAGAACGAATGCAAGAATGCTATAAAATAAATCAAGAACATATACGAAAGCTAGAAGAATATAGAAAACTTAGAGAACAGAATAATTATTCAAGAAGAAAATATTATATAAAGATAAAAAATAGGAGGTGCAAATGACAAGAGAAGATTTAAAAAAATATAGAGGAAATAAATTATGGATAGAAGAGCAGATAGAATTATATACTGAAATGAAACAAAGAGCAGAAGGGTTAAAAGCAGTAATGCTAGATGGAATGCCAAAAGCTAAAAATAAACCAAATTATGCAATAGAAAACCTAATAGACAAGTATAATTTTATTATAGAGGAATTAGCAAGTGAGCAAGAAGAATTAAATAAAATAATTTTACAACTAAAAAGAGTAGAAGAGCCATATAGAGAAATACTAACTAAATTTTATATTCAAGGTAAGAAGTTAGTTAGAGTTGCAGATGAAATGAATTATACTTATGATTATACTAGGAGAATGAATGGTATAGCATTGGATAAATTTGAAAAAGAAGCGGAAAAAGAAGAAACACACAAAATCTTACAGAATAACACAATATAAAATGCTATAATAGTATTGTGAAAAAATTTCATAAAGTTTTACTCCAAATAATATATAGTTGCCAGTTACGAAAGTAGCTCATAGCCCATAGCAACCATCAAGCTTTCAAAGAACTAATTAGCCAAGTGCAGTTAGTTCTTTATTAAATTTGACTAATTTACATAAAAGTAGTATAATTTAAAAAGAATTGAATAAAATTATAAAAAATGATACTAAAAGTACAAAAAAATAAACAAAAAGTATTGATTTTTGTAATTTACTCTAGTATAATTCTATATACAGATAAAAGAGAGAACACTCGTGTGTGTGTTATCATTCCTTTCAATCTGTAAACCAAGCATAAATTAAGTTTATCCATTATATGGAGACAAAAAAATACTAGGGTGGCTAGAC
>CALXVF010000036.1 GCA_944391895.1 uncultured Clostridia bacterium | reverse complement strand
CTTTTATTGTCATTTCCTTTATTTCTGACATATATATCCCCTCCTAGTTTTTACATTTCTATCATATACTGCACCTTATATCTTTTAAAGTTATTTGTATATTTTCTATATTTCTAAATTGATTAATTCCAATATTTCCTACAATATCTACTCGGTCTCCAATTTGATAATTTGATGTTAAATTTCCCATATTGAAGCCAATTGCATCTACCAAAATATTTCCATCTGCTAATAATAATTTTAGATGCTTTCCATCTGACAATGCTCTTATTGAATCTATTTTTAGATTTTTATATAGTACAACAGGTAATGTATTGCCTTCTCCAAATGGTTCTAACAATTCTATTTTTTTAACTTCATCTATATTCATGTCTTTTGAAGTAATTACAGTGTCTATCAATAATTCTGGCGCTAATTCTTCGATATTCTTCTCTTTTGCATATTCTTCAATTTTTTCCTTAAATTTAGAAAAGTTTTCTTTTTTTAGACTAAGGCCTATTGCCATGCTATGACCGCCAGAAGCAGTTAAATATTCCTTGCAATTATATACTGCCTCATGTAAATCAAATCCTGGTATACTTCTTCCTGAACCTTTTCCATCTTCTCCTTCAAAACAAACTAAAATGCTTGGTTTATATGTTAAATCTGTAATTTTCGATGCTACTATTCCTATAACTCCATGATGCCAATTTTCTTTTCCTATAACTATACATGGATCATTTTCATTCTTGATAGCTATTTCTAATGCTTCATTATATATATTCTTCTCTATTTCTTGCCTTTGCCTATTATAATCTTCTAAATTTTGTGCTAGCTTTCTTGCTTCAATTGGGTCATCTGTTAAAAAAAGATTCAAAGCATCCTCCTGATGTCCCATTCTACCAGATGCATTTATTCTTGGAGATATTCCAAAAGAAATAGCCGTTGAATCTATTTTCTTTATTCCTGCCATTTCAATCAATGTTCTAAGTCCAATATTTCTAGTAACTTCGACTAGTTTAAGCCCTAGTTTAGCTATAACTCTATTTTCATCCATTAATGTTACTATATCTGAAATAGTTCCAATACAAGCAATATCTATGTATTTTAACCATTCATTTTCTGGTACATTAAGCTTTATACTTATTGCTTGAATCAGTTTAAAAGCAACTCCACAACCTGCAAGTTGTGTAAATGGATATTGGCTGTCCTTTCTTTTTGCATCAATTACCGCTATAGTATCCGGTATTTCCTCTGGTACTTCATGATGATCAGTAATAATTACATCTATTCCTAAACTCTTTGCAAGTTCGACTTCATTTTTTGCCGTAATTCCGCAATCAACTGTTATCATCAAATTATAACCTTCACTTGCTATTTCTCTAATAGCATCCTCATTCAATCCATATCCTTCATCTAATCGATTTGGAATATATGTACCAACATTAATTCCTCTATCCTTCATAAACCTTTTAATAATTGTTGTACTCGTTATACCGTCTGCATCATAATCACCATATACCACTATTTTTTCTTCATATTGCATCGCCTTTAATATTCTTTCTATAGCCTTGTCCATATCTGGTAAAAGGAATGGGTCATGAAAATTCTTTCTAGTAGGATTCAAAAAAATAGTTATCTCTTCATCATTCAGATTATATTCTGCTAATTTCTGCGCTACTAAATTACTTACATTGTATTTATTTTTTATTTCTTCTATTCTTTTAGTGTCATTCTCTTTAATTCTCCATTTCTTGTTCATACTCATACTTTATTATACACTTCTCCTAATTTTACTTTGTACTATTTTATCTCATTTTAATAGTTTTTTCAATAGTTTTGGCAGTTTTGATTAAAGCAGCTTTCTCGACCAATGGGGACGCCCCTTTTTGGTCGAAGTCCGACCAAAAGGGACAGGCTTAAATATTTACAATTTTACTAAAAATTTAATTTAATCATGTCATGAAATTATTACGAAAAGCCTTGATATAACAATGTTTTTTGATTTAAATTAATATGAATAATATTTTATTTAATAAAGAAATACAAAAATATTAATAAATATTTCTATACCTTCCCTATTACAGTTATTTTTCAAGATTCATGTTAGAAAACGGCATAATATCAAGCATTACGAGAAATATATAAAGGGTGTCCCTTTTGGTCGAGGTTCGACCAAAAAAAGGCGTCCCCTTTGGTTGCCTTTGGTCGCCTTTTAATATTCTTTTTCTAAACATTCATTTAAAAATATTTTACTTACTAATTGAAGCTCTTTTTTATTTTCTTCTGACAATTCAAATGAATATATTTTTTTTGGATCTGACAATATAATATATCTTATTGCTTTTATTGTTGTATCACTAATTTCCATTGCTCCTTTATCTTGTCTTCCACATGCTTCACATTTAAAACCGCTATCTCTAAAACTAAAGTACCTTAGTTTTTCTTTTGTTTTACAGTTTACGCATTTATCTATTACTGGTCTAAAGCCTAATATGCTTAATAGTCGTATTTTGAATATTGATAGTATAAATTCCATATCTTTTTCTGTTTCAGATAACATATAGATTGTATTTAATGTAAGTTGCAATATTCTATATGTGTTTTGGTTTTCGTCTGTTACATCATTTACTATTTTTGCAACTTTTGAAGCATATGTTAGTTTATCTATATCTAATCTTAAGTTATAAAATATTTCTATTGGTTCACATGAATTTATATGATACGAGCCTGCTCCTTTATATATTAGAAAATCACCGAAACATAAAAATTGAGTACCTGCCATCAGTGTACTCTTTGGTTTTCTTGCTCCCTTAGCACTACATCCTATTTTTCCTAAATCAGGAGTAAGAAGGGTGCACATTTTATCATAGTCACCCATATTATTTTGAGCTAGAATAATTCCTTTTGTTTTTATAATTCCCATTTTATATCTTCTTTTTCTACATCCTTTATACTTTTTTCATTATTTCCTATTATTTCATTTGTTACTTCGATGTTATTGGTATTTCCAATATTTTTCATAGTTTTGTCTACTTCTAAAAGTTCTAACATTGTATTAATGTTTCCCGTTGTTTTAAAAGTATTCCAAGCAATTTGTTTTAACATAGCACTCTCCTATTCTTCTGCTTTAAATTTTTTCACTATGCTCATATCATTAATCCAATCTTCTTTAACTTTTACCCAAAGTTTCAAATTTACTTTTGTATCTAGCATTTTTTCTAAATCTTCACGAGCATATGTACCTATCTTTTTAAGCATGTTTCCATTCTTCCCTATTATTATGCCCTTATGTGATTCTCTTAAACAGAAAATTGTTGCTTCTACATCGTAAATTTTTTCCATCTCTTTTGTTTTTCTTGTTTTCATTTTTGTAACTTCTACTAAAATGCCATGAGGAACTTCATCTTGCAATAGTTTTAAGGCTTTTTCCCTAATTGTTTCTTCTGCAATTTGTCTTAGAGTTTGATTTGTATATTCCTCTACACTATAATATGCTGGACCTTCTTTTAAGTTACTTTCTATTTCATCAATAATTTCTTCTATATTTTTATCTTTTTTTACTGACACTGGTATTATTGCTACAAAGTCGTATAAATTTTTATACTTATCAATTAAATCTGCTATCTTTTTAGCATCTACTAAATCTATTTTGTTAATTATTAAAATAGTTTTCTTTTTACTTTCTTTTATTTTTTCCAATATTTTTTCATCTATACTTTTTTCTGTAGCTTCTATAACATAAAGTACAACATCTACATCTGGAATTGAACTTATCGCATTTTCATTCATCATATTTCCCAATTTTGATTTTGATTTATGAAGACCAGGTGTATCCATTATTACTATTTGTGAATTGGGTCTATTTATTATTCCTCTAATTATGGTTCTTGTTGTTTGTGGTTTATTTGCTATAGCTGATATCTTTTCTCCTACTAATCTATTTATAATACTTGATTTTCCAACATTTGTTTTACCAACTACTGTTACAAAACCAGATTTAAAACAATCCATCATTATATCCTTTCTAAATTATATTATATTGTATATTCAAGTTCTTGCAGTTTCGCGCAGTTTGGAAGACTTTTTGTCCGACAGCAAGAAACAAAAAATTTTCGAATATACAATTTAAAATTATTCATAACTGTTACGAATTGTTGATTCACATTTTACACATTTGCTTCAATTTTTACATTAGCATTTATTGGGCAAATTTGCATAAATGTATTTCCATCATTTACATCTATTTCATTCCCATCTAAATCTTTATATACTGTTTTTGAACTTCTTGAAACTTTTTCACATTTTATTGGTATAGCCTTTCCATTTGTAATATAGTATCCATCTTTAGTTCCAGTTGTATTCATAGTTTGTCTACCTTTATTTTCTCCATCATTCAATGTGCTATTTGCAATAAATTCTATTATTATATTTTTTGCTGTTACATCTTCTCCTGTTGTCCAATCTGTTTGTTTTTTGTTTCTTGAATATCTAGTATATCTTTTTGTTTCACTATTATATTCCCATTTAACTACATTTGATTGTGAATATGGAATTGTTACTGTGTCTGCTACAGTTCCATTTTCTAAATCCACTTCCTCTGTAACATAATTTAAAACACTTTCAGATGATGAAGTAGTTCTATATCCTTTATCATTTGCTATTTCTAAGATTTTTTCTGTTGATGTTGCAACATTATGAGGAGATCTCTTTTCTTTTACTCTCCAAAATTCTTTTGTAGTTTCAGATATACCATTTATATTATTTACACCTAAAGTTCTTATATCTGACTGAGCTTGAGGACTCCAACCATAGTGAACATATATAGCATCATTTTCTAAAGCATAGTCTAGGAAATAATGTCTTGAACTTCTTACTGGCCCTATTCTTTCCAAATTAGCTCCTTTAAATAAAGCCATTAATCTAGATTCTCCACCTTCTACAATTATTTCATATACCATATATGCATCATTTAATCCTGCTTGTGGAAGTGCATCTATGTTATTGTCTATCATTACTGCTATAGGTCTTTGGTCTCCTTTATATATTTGAACTGTTGGCATTTCTGCAACAATTGTATTTTGATTTTGTTCTTCGTTTACAACCTCTGTTCCTAAAAATGTTGTATTATTTCCAGTTGTTCCTTTTATATATAATATCGCACAACATGCTGCTATTGCAATAACACATAATATAATAACTATTGTTAAAATGACTTTCTTCTTCATACGTTTCTCCCATTTTATATTCTAAAAATTGTTAAACCATATATTAATATTACTATTAATGGTCCCATAAATGCTCCAAATACCACTTCACCTAAGTTTCTTGTATCATTTAATCTATTTCCTGCAATTAATATTGATAGTGCTAAGCTTAAGCAAAATACTACTGGGTCTTGAGTGTTTATCCAAATTGCAGTTAAAATTGCAAATGCAATAGCTGTTTGCCCACTCGGGATAAACACATCCTTGGTTGGATTTTTTTGTTTTCTATAATTAGACGCTGCTTTTACTGCAATTATTCCTATTACTGTTAGTATAATTCCTACAAATGCTAAATGTGTAGGCGAGGCAATCATTTGACTAAATAAGCTCTGTCCCATTTGTGTAAGTTCCGTTTCTCTAAAGAATAGAAAATACGCTACTACTATATCATTGCAAGCAGCAAGAACTACTGCTCCTGCTGCCACATCTTTTGCTATTTTAGCTTTAGGATGATATGTATCAACATACAAATCCACAACTGTTTCTATAGCAGTATTTATCATTTCAGCAAATATTACAAAAAATACAGCAAAAGTAAGGCATAGAAATTCGGCTGTAGTAAAATTATAAAATAGGCTTAGTATCATTACTATTACACCTATGATTAACTGCTTTTTAATATTACTCTGTGTTGTTGCAGCATACACTATACCATTTACTGCATTGTTACATGCTTCTATAAAATTGTGATTATAGAGTCTTTCATCCTTTTTTTTCATATACCTATTCTCCCCTTGTTATATGCAATTTATTTAGGATTTCGTCCTCCTTCTTTCTCATTTCTTTTTTATCATTGTCGTTCATATGGTCATATCCCATTAGATGATAAAATCCATGAACAACCATATATGCTAGTTCTCTTTCAAAGCTATGACCATATTCTACTGCTTGTTCTTCTACCTTAGGAATTGATATTATTATATCCCCTAAAACATCCTCTACAGGATAATCGCTTTGAATTAATTCTTCTAATTCCTCTTTTTGGAACATAGGGAAAGATAATACATCTGTTGGTTTATCTATGTTTCTATATTCTTTATTTATTTTTTGTATTTCATCTGGAACCGTTAAAGTTATACTTATGTATAACTTTAACTTTGTTAATCCTTCATTTTTGAAACATTCATTTAATACTTTATTTATTATTTCTTCATATTCCTTATTTTCAGATATTCCATTATACTGAATCTCAGCATGCTGCTCCATCAATTATTCCCTTCCTTACTCTATCTTTCATGACTTTATATCTTCCTGTTTTACATGAATTTTTTACAGCTCTCATGTCTCCTAAATTTACTAATCTATTTCTATAGTATTGTAATATTCTAAAATATTTGTCATTATATTTTTCAAGTTTTCGCATATCTTCTCTAATGTAAAGAATTTGTTTATTTATTTCATAATTTTTAAGTCCATTTTCTCTAGTTGCTTCTAATGCCTTACATTTTTCTGAGAATTTCATGTATTCATTCTTTTGTTCTGGCTTGTCCCAATATATTTTTACTGCTAAAAGTTTATTATTATATTGTTCAAACATTCTTAATAATAATTGATATGCATTTTCTCTTTTTCTTGGTATTTTAGTATCCACTATTAAGTTTCTAGTGTCTCTTAATAGTTTTATATAACATTTTTCAGCTACAATTAAAGGTAAGCTGTGAACAAATAGCTTTCTGCTTATTCCTAAAAGAATCATTCTTTTATCTAACATATCTACTTGATCAAGTTTTCCTACTTCATATGTTTCAAATAAGCTACATTGTTTTATAAGTTCTGGATCTGTCACTTCTTTTAATGGTAAAATATTTGTTATGTAATCCTCTAATGTATCAAATATTTTATCATACATTTCTTCTTTTTGAATTGGTGTTAATCTTTCAGATAACTTCATTGAGTAATGTTTTAGAAGTCTTTTAAAGATTTGTTCCATTTCATATAAATATAGTTCATTATATGAATCTTGCAATTTTTGCTTTTTCATTTCTTTTACATTATTGTAATCTAATTCTAACAAGTATTTTTGTTTTCTAAGTTTATATTCTAATTCATCATTTTCTTTTAAATGAATTACATTATAATATTTAGAAAGAGCATCTTTTTCAAAATCTGTTGCTGCATTTGTTTTTACTCTTTTATATATTGTATCTATTACTAGTTGATCTATTGCTTCTAAATATAAAGAATAGCTTTCTTCAAATTTTTTATTTGCAGCATCCTTTTTTTCTTCTTCCTTGCATTCTATACTTTGTGTATAGCTTTTTAGCACTGAGCTTCTTTTCATACCTATTAATAAATTATTTATTCCTGCTTTCGTAGGAGTTAATATTTTCGTAAATGTACTACTTAATTTTGAAAAAAATGTTCTTTTTGTATCATAAATTCTTAAACTTTTTTCTCTTGCTTCCATATATACCACCTTTCAAAATCCTATTTTCTCTTTGGTTCCTATTTGCTCTATGACTTCATAAGTAACTTTCACATCATAATATGTTTCATATTCTGTAATATTTACGTCTTTTTTAGAAATTTCCCCTTCTATTAGTTCATTTAATTTTTCTTCTGCTCTTTTTTGTCCTTCAAGTTTAGCTTCCTCTTTTCCGTAAGAAATTTCTGTTTCAGTCACTTCATAATTGGTATATTTTATCACTTCAATTGGTAAATAAAAATTAGAAAATAGTTTTATTTTTTTATTTGTATACATTGTATCATAAATTTCGTATTTTGAAAGAGTTTTATACAAATTTATTTTAAAATTATTGAATTTAATTGCATATTTATTTTCATTTTTTCCTGTTTGTTCTCTTTTTATTTCTTTTTTCTCTATTTTTTCACTTTGTGAGTATGTAACTTTGGCTTTTACCTCTCCATTTGCATTTACATAATTTTTACCTGTATACTTTCCTTCCATCCAACCAGCAATTAAAACATCTCCTTTTTTTACTGTATCTCCTTCTTTAACCATTAGAGTTCCATTTTGTGCACTAATCTTTTCTATTACAGCATCTTTTGTAGCAATTATATTGCAATAATCATTTTCATCAATAATCTCTGGCTTACTATCCGCTTCTACTACTTTTACAATTGCATTAGTTCCATCTAGTTCAATACCTATCCATGCAATATCTTCCCTTTGATAACGTATTTTGTTAATTATTTCATCTGTGTTAACTTTGCTTTTAAGCACACCAACTTTTAGACCATCTTCTTCTAAGGCACTTAAAATCTCATTAGAATCTACTTTTGTATTTCCTGTAATTTCTATATTCCATACAAATTTTGAAAGAGTATAAATTCCAATTATAACTAGAAATAGCAGAATGAAAAAGATTTTTCTTTTCTTATATTTTTTTACTATAAATGGTAATCCACTTTTGCTTTTTATTTTTATTCTACAACCATGTTTTTTAGCTATTTTTGCTGCTTGTTTAAAATCTCCTGCTCCTATATTAGCAAATAGTATTGTTGATTTTGTTCTCTTAATTCCCCACAAAAATATATTTTTACTAATACAAGTATTAATAAATCTTTCTATGTAATATCCTTCTAGTTCAATATTTAAATAGCCAAATAAAAAATTAATTAGTATTTTAAATAGCACTTTCAATTTCCTTTCTATTCGTATTTTTCAAAATCTACACTTTCTATATTTCCTGTAATTATTAAGTCATCTTTTGTCATTTCATTCATTAGTAGTTCAAATCCATTTATGTTTATAAGTCCTGTGCTCATTTTTATTCTTATAAAAAAATCTTGGTATTCTAAAACCGATTTATAATTTTCGATAAGCATTCTATTAAATCCTAAAATTGTTACCTTTGGAATGTCTGAAGTTAATTCTTCTGGAATATCAAATAATTTATCGAACTTTCCCATCTTTACCTCTCAAATTCATCTATACTTTTAAATTCATATCCCTGATTCTTTATTTCCTTAATCATTTCATCTAATATGTTGCAATTGTCTTTTGATGTTGCATGTAGTAGCATAATCTCTCCACTATGAAGATTATCTAGTATTTTTTTCTTTCCATAATCTTCTCGTCCTTGTTTGTCTTCTTCCCAATCATCATAGGCAAATGACCACATAACCGTTGTATACCCTAATGTATTAGTGTATGCTACTGACGCCTCACTGTATTCTCCTTTTGGAGGTCTTATATACTTCATTTCATAATTAAATTGTTCATACAAATCCTTATGTAAGCTCATGACTTCTTCTTTTATTACTTCATTAGAACATTCTGGCATACTTTTATGATTTTTAGTATGGTTTCCTACTATATGTCCTTCATCTATCATTCTTTTTATTATATCGCCACTTGTTTTTACATATTGCCCTGTTATAAAGAATGTGGCTGGAACTTTATTTTCTTTTAATACATCTAGGATTTTTTCTGTATATCCTGCTTCATATCCCAAATCAAATGTTAAATATATTTTCTTTGATTCTGCATTTCCCATTGCCATTCCATTAAATTCATTTATTATTCTTATATTCTCTGCACCTAAATCTGGCTGTTCATGATTTTTTCCTCTTTTTATACCCCACTGAATTTTCTTTGTACTTAATGCTTCGCTATTTGTTACTACAGTTTGAAAATTGTTACTAATTCCTGCTACAAAGATTACAAATAAAACAAACATTAATAATGCAATTACCACTATAATTTTAAGTATTGCATCATTACACCAAGAGCAAAAGTTTCTCATATATCTATCCTCCTGTGTAATTATATGATAAGTTTTTATTTATATGATTTTTTGTTTTGGGACGGACCATAATCAAAAAAAATAACAAAAGTAGATATTCTACTCTTGTTATTTTGTATTAGTCATTTTTTTATATTTTCTAATATCCTTTTTTTTTTTTACCTTTTCTTTC
>CALXVF010000035.1 GCA_944391895.1 uncultured Clostridia bacterium | reverse complement strand
TTAGCAATTTGCATTAAACTAGATAATACATTATATTCCTGTTTAGTAAATCCAGCAAATTCATCAATATAGAAAATAGCATTATCAAATAAATGACTTTTTTCAATATTATCTGCTAATAGTGTTAATAAATCATTTTCATCTATATAATCACTCTTTATTTTTTCTTCGAACTTTGAATATATGAAAAGCATATCTTTTAGTTTTAACTTTAGATATGTATCATTTGTTTTTTCTATTTGATTTTCGAGCATTTCTACAGTTATATTATGCTTTTTAAATTCTGTAATTTGCTTTAATATCATATCTATATTTTCCATGCTTTTGCTAAGAAAATTAAAGTTTGATTGGTATTCTTCTAAAAGTGATGATATTATCATTGCTTTACTAGAATTTATTAAGTTTTTTGTGCCTTCTCCAAATACTTCTTTTATAACTCTATATGCCATTCTTTCAAAAGAAAGTACTTCTACGGTTGTAGTAGCACCCTCTTCTAAAGTTTCTAATAGTTTCTTTTCTGCTGTGAATGAGAATTGCTCTGGAGTTATTATATATGTTTTTATTCCAGATTTTATTTCTTCTTTTATTTTATTATATATATATTCACTTTTTCCGCTTCCGCTTCTACCATATATAATATTCAAAGTTTTCTCCTTTTATATAAAAATTACGCAGTTTCTCTTTTCCAATAAAATAAATATTGTTGCGCTAAGCCTTGCATATCTCCAAATTTGCTATCTGCTAATTTTTGAATTTCTTTTTTAGTAACTTTCGTTTCATCTTCTTTTTTAATATATAATTCGTTCATTACTCTTCTTACCCACACATCGATAGGGAATACATCGAATCTTTTTAAATTAGAAAATAGCAATATACAATCAGCTACTTTTGGACCAACGCCTGAAAGTTTTAATAATTCCTCTCTTGCTTCTAGTGTGTTCATGTCTTTTAGTTTTTCTAAATCGACTTCTTTATTTATTATCATATTTGTTGTTTCATATAGTCTTATATCTCTAAATCCTAGGCCTAAATTTCTAAAGTCCTGGACTGTAGCTTTACTTAGACTTTCAGGTGTTGGAAATGTATAATAATCTTTTCCCTCATAAGTAATTTTTTTACCATATTCTTTAGATAATCTTTCTATAATGCCTTTGATTCTAGGAATATTATTATTTGCAGATATTATAAATGAAATTATTGTCTCCCATAAATCTTGATTTAATATTCTAATACCTTTTCCATATTCAACACTAACCTTCAAATTTTCATCAATTTTGGAAAGTTTATCTCTTATATCATTGTAGTCTCTATCTAAATCAAAATAATTTCTACATATTTCTTCAATATTACCATTGCAAATTCCTTTAAAAGTAACTGTATTTCCTTCTTTACTTACATTTAAAACATTTTCGGCAAATACTCCTGTATAACTTCCGTCCGGTTCTTTATTCCATCTAAAACATTGTCCACAATCAAAAATATCTGCAAGTTCAAATATATCTGATTTAATAGTATATATCATAATTCAACCTCTTAATATGTTTCTATAACGTTTATTTCAAATTTACCAGGTTTCATATTTTCATCTGGTTTTACTGCAATGTCTACATCATACATTTCTTTTAATTTTTTAGCATTCTCTTTTTTATGTCCTATAACATTGTTAACAGACTCTGGATTTACAGTAATTTCTACTTCTTTTACCTTCATATTAATCTTTTTTATTTTTTCTGCAATGCTATCATACCACATGCTATCTTCTACAAGTTGTCTAAATGCTGGGTGGTATGGACCTGCTAACACTTCACTTGTTTCCTTTTTAGGGTCTGTTATTTCATCTGTATTTTGAAGTCCAACTCTTATAACATCTATTTTTTTCTTTCTAAACATGTATATAATTTCTTTGCATCTTTCTACAGCTTGTTCTACAGTAAGTGGCACATATTCTCCATCTTCATATTCTCTAGCAAGTTCTGTGCCTTTTATGACTAGTACAGGATATATTCTTACCATTTTAGGTTTTAATTTTATTAAATCTTTAGTTGTATTTATTTCATCCAATTCTGTACTTTCTGGCATACCAACCATCATTTGATGTCCTAATCTAAATCCATGTAATCTTATCATTTTTGAAGCTTTTATTACATCTTCAAAAGTATGTCCTCTTTTACTTTTAGATAAAATATAATTATTTGAAGATTGAACACCTAATTCTATAGTTTTAACATGATATTTTTTTAACATTTTCAATATATCTTTGTTAATATAATCAGGTCTAGTAGAAAGTCTTATACTATTTACTTTTCCTTTTTTTATGTACTCATTTGCTGCTTCTAATAGCTCTTTTTGAATTTCTACATCTATTCCTGTAAAACTTCCTCCAAAGAAAGCGACTTCAACATATTTGCTATTATCTTTAAAATTCTTTAAATAATATTCAATTGTTTCTTTTACATCTTTAGCTGTTACATTGGTTTGCTTTCCTGTTATTTTTTCTTGACTACAAAAAGTACATTCCATTGGACATCCTAAGTTTGGTACAAAAATTGGTATAATATATTCCTTCTTCATACTCTACTCCTCTAATGCTATTTTTGCGGCCTGCATTTCAGCCATTTTCTTACTTTTACCTTCTCCTCTTGCTAATATCTTTCCATCACATCTTACTTCTGCAGTGAAAACTTTGTCATGGTCTGGGCCTTCTTCTTTTACAATATTATATTCTATGTGTACATCTCCGTTCTTTTGTAATTTTTCTTGAAGCACAGTTTTATAGTCTTTCATTCCTATATGTTTTGCTGCATATTCCATTGCTTCTTTTAGATTATCTATAATAAATTCTTCTGCTTTATTTAAGCCTCCATCAAAATAGATTGCTGCAATTACCGCTTCTACACAATCTGCAAGTATTGCTGTCTTTTTATTTCCCTCATTTGCTCTTTCGCTTTTTCCAACTAATATATAATTATAAAATTCGTGTTTGATAGCCACATTTTTAAGACTATCTTCACATACAACCTGCGCTCTTGCCTTTGTTAACTCTCCTTCAGTTAATTCTGGAAAATGGTTATATAAATATTTACTAGATATAAATTCTAAAATACTATCTCCTAAAAACTCTAGTTTTTCATAACTACTAACATTATTTTCATTTGCATATGAAGTATGAGTTAATGCGGTTTCTAATAAATTTTTATTTTTAAAATAATAATTAATATTATTTTCTATTTTCTCTATATTCATATCTCTCCTCTAAGCTTATAACTTTTGTTATTATACTATATTTTCGTGCCATTTACAAGTTTTTTAAGCCTTCTAAATAGCTTTTTATACCATTTTTCTTCTACTTTAATAAGCTGCAGATTTTTTATTGGCTCATTCTCTTTTGGCCTTTCTTCCTTTTTTTCGAAAACGTTCACTTGCGCTGTTTGTATTTTTTTATTTTGTTCTTGTTCTGCATTTGTATTTAATATTTTTTCTTCTTTCTGAATAAGTATTTTTCTTTCATCCTCTGTTGCTAAGAAATCTCTATAAACTAATTTTAGGAGTTCCTTTGCTTCCATTGAGATTGGTTGTGCAAATATTGCAAGTCCTGGAATAAAGCTTGGTGTAAATTCTTTATCCATATTTGCATTTAAATATTCTTTAAATTTATTTGGTATTTTTGTTAATACCTCATCTTCTGAATTTTCTAAAACGCAATTAACCTCTGTCAAAGCTATCCTCATCCTTTGTTCCATTTTCTCTACCTCTTCTTTCTTTGCTTTTTTGTATATAGTTCATTTCTCTATACAGATTTTTAAAATCTATAATTGAAAATTTATCATTTTCATATTGAAATTGTCCCTTATTTGTATTATATCTTTCGAAATATATTTGTTTATATTCTTCTTCATCAAATAATAAATTAATTAAAAATTTTGCCTTATCTTCTTCTGGTACATTTGCATTTGTAAGCATAGTTGCAAGCCATAGTTTTCTTCTTTCTTCTCTTGTATATTCTTTCGTTTCTCTATTATCTAATTTTCCTAGCTCCTCTGCTGTTTGCATCATTCTTCCAAATAATCTTATATTTTCAATCCACACATTTGGATCTAGGCTACCATTTGGTATTCTAAATTCTATAGTAGATACTTCTTTACCTACATTTGCAAAATTTATTGATTTATATCTATCTCCTTGAATGCTTTGTAATTGTGCAATAAATTCATCTTTATTCAGGTTTTGTTTATCCTCTATTTCCCCTTCTTTTAATATGCCTGATATTGGAGTTGCATAATCATCATAAGTAAATCTTTTTACACTGTATGGTTCATCACAAATTTCGAAAATTATTTTTTCACAATTGCACCATAGTTCTATAAGCCTTTGATATGATTCTTTTGTAGTTAAATAATTTGCGCCAATATGAACATGTCCTCCACAATTATCTTCAACTTCAAGTCCACCATTTTTTAATAATGTACATACTCTACAGATATCTTGAATATCTGCATCACAATCCGAAAGAATTGGAGAACTTGCTTCTATAATATAAATATTTTCTTCTTCCAAATACTTTCTATTTACGCGTTCATTAGTCATATCCCATCTTTTACATATATGAGGAAATTGTGTATATAAAAACGCATATTCTGAAGCAGCTTCTATTTCAATTCCAAAAGACATATCTTGAGGTATTCCTATTTTTTGCCATTTTCTATTATAATTTTCTGGATAAATTCCATTGTTTGAATTAATTAATTCATCAAATATATTAATACCCAATTTGTTGCACGTATGCATTAATAACTTTAGGTCCGGTCTTTTAGCTCTATTTAGCAATTCTATTTTACTGTTTCTATCTTCTAGTAGATCTATACATTGCAATCTTTTATTATCATCTTTCAAAGAAAACAATATCCTAAATACTTCTTTATTTGAAAGTTTTTCTCTATTATTTAATAGCCAGTTTAATTTCACATCATCCGAACTTATTGTTTGTGCTACAACTATATCTATTCCATTCATATTTTTAAGTTTCAGTTCGTCACTTTTAAGAGAAATTAATATTGCTTGTAATTTATCTCTATTTACTGTTTTAGCATATTCTAATTTTAGTTCGTCTGATTCAAATGATATTATTACTTTTAACCTATCTGCCTTTGATACATTTCCTATATACTTTTCTTTGAGTTCATCAGAACTAAAAGAGCATATTAAATCTCTCCTAAGACTGGGTTCTTCTATTTGGCTTAAAACTTGTTCCTTTAACTCATCATCATTTATGGTGGCTAATACATCTATATAAATATTGTTGATTTCCTCATTTTTCAACGCTGATTTTATTATTTTCGTTTTGATATCATCAGATTTTATAGTTTTTACAATGCTGCCTGTCATAAAGATGCCTTCTTCAAAGAATTTTTTTAGCTTTATGATGTCATCATCTATATAGCAAAAAAAACCATCTTCTAAATTTTCATAAAATTCGTCCAATGCTTCTGTCCCTTTTAGCTTTTGTTCAACTGCTTTGACAAATTCAGAAATATCATCTTCAATAGCCCTACCATTTTTGCCTACAGTGTATCCTCTTTCATATTCAGCAAAATGTGGAAAGTCAATTTGGTCACACAAAAGATTAAATAATGCAATTGCATTATTCGGATTTTTTGTTTCGTATGCAGTTGATATTAATTCCGCTATCTCTTTTCCTTTCATGTATAAACCTCCATTAATATCTTATTATATATTGTCCTTTTTTTCAATAAAATTCTTTTTACAATTCTGTAACAATTTTTTTAATATTACAACTCACCATCATCAATTTTAAGACTGTATATTAAAAGTTTCTTGCCACTTGCTGTCGGACATTTTGTCCTCTAAACTGCGCGTGGCTACGAAATCTTTTAATATACAATTATATAATATGAAAGTCTAGATAGTTTATTTTTATTGCATAGTATTTTATAATTTAAATTAAATTAAATAAAATAAAAAAAGAAAGGGAAAATCACCCTTTCAATTTTACGCGTAAAATTATATATTTACTAAGCAACATGGTCTTTTATATAATCAACAACATCTCCTACAGTTACAACTTTTTCTGCATCGCTATCTGGAATTTCCATATCAAATTCCTCTTCTAGTGCCATTATAAGCTCAACTATATCTAAAGAGTCTGCTCCTAAGTCATCTATAAAAGATGCTTCCATTGTAATAGATGTTTCAGCAACACCTAATTGCTCAACTATAATTTTCTTTACTTTTTCAAAAATTTCTTCTGAACTCATCTTAAGTTCACCTCCCCTCACATGCGATAAACTCATATAAATACAATAATACATTGCTCCTAAATTGTCAAGCTCTTTTTTAATTCTTTTTTATTTTGTTTCCAACTGTGATATAAATTCCTTGATTTCAAGCATTTTTTCCTTGTTTTCTGCTGATTCATAAACTTCGGTCAATTGGTCAACAGCTTTATTTTTTACAAATTGTTCAGCTTGTTTGATTGTAAACTTGAATAATTTTTCATCACTACTTCCATGTGCTTTTACTACAGGTTTTTGAACTCCTAAAAATAAAGCACCACCATATTCTTTGTAATCCATTACTTTAGAGAATCTTTTAATTGCTGGTAAGCTTGGTAAACTTCCAATCTTACTCCAAATACTATGCATAAAGCTTTCTTTTAATGACTTCTTCACAAATTTTCCTAATCCTTCTACAGATTTTAAGAAAACGTTTCCTGTAAATCCATCAGCAATTACAACATCAACACCACCTAAGAACGCTTCCCTTCCTTCTAGATTACCAATAAAATTAATATTTAAATCTTTAGAATATTTTTTCAATAATTGATATGATTGTTTTACCAATTCATTACCTTTTGTTTCCTCAGTTCCTATGTTTAATAAACCGATTTTTGGAGACTCAATACCTAAAGTATTATGCATATATATACTAGACATTTGTGCAAATTGTAATAGATTTATTGGTTTGCAATTTGTATTTGAACCACAATCCATTAAAACTAATCTCCCGTGATAAGCTGGCAAAATACCTGCTAACGCTGGTCTATCTACACCTTTTATTCTTCCAACTAATAAAGTAGCTCCTGTAAGTAATGCTCCTGAATTTCCTGCAGAAATAAAAACATCACCTTTACCCTGTTTTAACAAATTAAATCCTACAACCATAGAAGAATCCTTTTTAGTCTTAATTGCTTGTGTTGGAATATCTTCCATTTCAATTTGTTCTGTAGCATTATGTATAGATAATCTTGGAGATATATCCTTCAATTCCTTACCATAGAAACTTTTTATTTTATCATTAATAACTTTTTCATTTCCAATTAATACAACTTCAGCTTCAACTTCATTTATAGCACTAACTGCGCCTTTAATATTTGCATCTGGTGCATTATCTCCACCCATCGCATCTAATAGAATTCTCATTGTGTATTCTCCCCCTGTCATAATAATATGCAATAATGATATAACTTATATTCATTAAAGTCAAGAATTTTCGACCAATGGGGACGCCTTTTTTTGGTCGACATTCAACCAAAGGGGACACCCTTTAAAATCATTGATTTATCAGCATTTTTCGATGAATACCACCATATATATTAATTTAATTCATTTATTAAACGCTAAAATTAGTGCAAAAATAGGTCTTAAGCCTGTCCCTTTTGGTCGAGAAACGACCAAAAAGGGGCGTCCCCATTGGTTGACTCATTGGTCAAAAAAATGACTCAAGCTTACCTTGAGCCATTTTTAGTGAATATTAAATTATAATTATTGTAATTCAACTGTTGCACCAGCTTCAGCAAATTTTGCTTTTAATTCTTCTGCTTCTTCTTTAGCAACATTTTCTTTTACTGTTTTTGGAGCTCCATCAACTAGGTCTTTTGCTTCTTTTAATCCTAATCCTGTTGCATCTCTAACAACTTTTATAACTTGGATTTTGTTTGCTCCTACATCTTTAAGTACTACATTGAAAGCACTCTTTTCTTCAGCAGCTGCTCCAGCAGCTCCTGCAACTGGTGCTGCAACTGCTGCTGCAGATACACCATATTTTTCTTCAATTTTCTTAACTAAATCAGCTAGCTCTATTACTGTTAAGCTATCGATTGATTCTAATAATTCATCAACTTTTGCCATTTTAAAATTCCTCCTTATTTTCATTATTTTTCTTACTTTTTGTGAAATTGGCTTTTCACAACTATTTTTATTTTTTAACTTTGAATAACTTAATAATTTAATTTAAATTATTTTTTATTTAAAATTATTCTGCTGTAACTTCAGCAGCAACTTCTGCTTTTGGGCTATCGCCTTCTGCTTCTTTCTTTACTTTTACTTGGTCAAGCGCAACAGCAAGTTTTGAAATAGTTCCAAGTAAGCTTCCTGCAAGTTTTGCAAGTAATTCTTCTCTTGATGGAAGTTTTGCTAGTGTCATAATTTCTTCTACACTCTTTACTTCTCCATCAATCATTCCACCTTTAATTTTGTAGTTTTCATGATCTTTTGTAAATTTGTAAACTGCTTTTAAAGGTTGCAAGTAGTCTTCTGTTGCAGAAACGATTGCTGTTGGTCCTTCTAATACATCATCTAATCCAGATTCCTTATTAGCGTCTAATGCTCTTTTTATTATGTTATTTTTCATAACTTTTATATCGCCATTAGCTTCTCTTATATCTTTTCTTAGTTTTGTATCATCAGCAACAGTTGTGCCTCTATAATCTACTAAAAGAATTAGTTTTGCACCTTTTATATGTTCTGCTAACTCATTAACTTTTGCTTCTTTTATAGCAATAACATTCTTGTTTGCCATTTAATATTCACCTCCTAAAAATTAATTCGCTTTTGCAATATGTTTTTGTTAATTATTGTTGATATTAACAAATAATAACCATTAACAATTACAAAAATCAACCTATATAGCCATTCTCAAGGCTAATAGATTGATTTTATCTCCTTATTAACCTCGGTAGGACTTAAGCTCTTGCCTACTGTCTTTGGCTATTATAAATTATTTTTGGTCTATATACAAACCAGGTCCCATTGTTGGAGCTATAGATACGCTCTTGATGTATTGTCCTTTAGCTGCAGCTGGTTTAGCTTTTATAATTGCAGCCATGATTACATCATAGTTTTCTAATAGCTTATCTGCACCAAATGAAACTTTTCCAAATCCTAAGTGAATAATATTACTTTTATCTAATCTATATTCAACTTTTCCTGATTTGATTTCGTTTACTGCTTTTGTAACATCCATTGTTACTGTTCCTGATTTAGGGTTTGGCATTAATCCTTTTGGTCCTAATACTTTACCTAATCTTCCTACAACACCCATCATATCTGGAGTTGCTACTACAACATCATAATCAAACCAATTTTCATTTTGGATTTTTGGAATTAACTCATCTGCTCCTACGAAATCAGCTCCTGCTGCTTTTGCTTCTTCAGCTTTAGGTCCTTTTGCGAATACTAAAACTTTTTGAGTTTTTCCTGTTCCATTTGGAAGAACTACTGTTCCTCTAACTTGTTGATCAGCATGTTTTGAATCAACACCTAATTTAACATGTAATTCAACAGTTTGGTCGAATTTTGTTTTAGGCATTTTTTCGATTATCTCAATTGCTTCTTTTGCTGAATATAATTTCTTAGAATCAACAAGTTTTGCACTATCTTGATATCTTTTTCCTCTTTTCATTTCTACCTCCTTTGGTTTTATCGAGACTTTAATCTCTCCCAATTAATTATTATTCTTCAACTGTTACGCCCATTGAACGAGCTGTACCTTTTACCATACTCATTGCAGCTTCTAATGATGCAGCATTTAAGTCTGGCATTTTTGTTTTAGCAATTTCTTCAACTTGTGCTTTTGAAAGTTTTGCTACTTTTTCTTTATTTGGTTTTCCAGAACCTTTTTCAATTTTAGCTGCTTTTTTAATTAATACAGCCATTGGTGGTTCCTTTGTAATGAAATCAAAAGATTTGTCTTTATGAACTGTAATAACAACTGGTATTATTAATCCAGCTTGTTTTGCTGTTCTATCATTAAATTGTTTTACGAAGTCCATAATGTTAACTCCACTACCACCTAATGCTGGTCCTACTGGTGGAGCTGGTGTTGCCTTTCCTGCTGGAATTTGTAATTTAATGATAACCTCTTTTGCTTCTTCTTTCTTATTTCCTGCCATGTT
>CALXVF010000034.1 GCA_944391895.1 uncultured Clostridia bacterium | reverse complement strand
ATAGATGGTGTATCTGGTGGTGTATCTGGTATGCCAGAAAGTTTCCTAAGTCAGGTTGCTCAAACAGATTCGAGTTATCTATCTCAAGTTATGGAACACAAAGTCCCTAGGGCCTGTGATAGTATATGGATATTTTTCCAAGGAAAATCAATAAGATTAGCATTCCTTTCATTTGGAACAGAAGCAGAATTAAAAAGAGTATGTCAAAACATATATAAATACAACAATCCAGGACAACTTTCAGATACAAATGGTTACAAAATCAATGAAATGAAGGATGGTTCTCGTGTCGTTGTTGTTAGACCAAGTTTCTCAGAAACATGGGCATTTTTCGTAAGAAAATTCGACGTAAAACGTTCAACACTTGAACAGTGGTTCAAAGGTGAAGAAGGAAGTACAGAAACAATAGAGCTTCTAAAATATCTAGTTAAAGGAGCAAGAATCATCTCAATAACTGGTGAACAAGGTTGTGGTAAAACAACAATGCTTATGGGTATGATAGAAAATATATATGAAACAATGAACATTCGTGTTCAGGAAACTGCATTCGAGCTTCACTTAAGAAAAATATATCCAACAAGAAACATATTAACATTTAGAGAAACAGATACAATTTCAGGACAACAAGGTCTTGATGTTCAGAAAAAAACTGACGGTTCTGTTAATATCATAGGTGAGGTTGCAACAGACCCTGTTGCATCTTGGATGATACAAGCAGCCCAAGTTGCTTCTAAATTTACATTATTTACACACCACGCAAAAACATTCCCTAACTTAGTTACAGCACTTCGTAACTCAATGCTTAGAACAGGTGTATTTACTAATGAAAAAACGGCAGAAGAGCAAGTTGTTCAAGTATTAAACTTTGATATACATTTAACAAAAGACTTTAAAGGAAAAAGATATGTTGAAAGAATAACTGAATGTATACCAGTAGAAGATGTTAACGACTACACATATGATTACAGAAAAGAAAAGACATTAGAGGGAAAATTTGAAAAATTTGTAGATAATACAACAAGATATTATACAAAAGAGACAAACAAAGAATTATATAAATATGTAAATATACTAGAATACCAAGACGGAAAATATGTTATGACACATAAGATTTCAGATATGAATTTAAAAGAAATGCTTTTAAACATGGATGATGCAGATTCAAAAGATTTCACTGAGTTTGTGGAAAGAACTTGGGGAGAAAAAATAAAAGCTAGAGGCGAAAGTGAAAAATAATAACTAAAAGGGAGGTAACTCTAGATGTCGAATGATACAATAATAATATTAATGGGCGTTATAGGATTCTTGTTTTTTGTCATAGTTGTTGCCTATCTTTTGATAAGAAAAAAGTTACAAAGTTCAGACGTAGCAAGAATAGAAAGACTTAGAAAAGGTACAAGAGAAAATAATTTTTCATCAGAAGTTATGTACCAAAAGTTATATGTAAAATATTTGAGATTGCCTTTTTTAAGAAGATATTTATTGAAATTAAGAAGAAGACTAGAAATAATAAATATAGATGATGAGTATTTAACTAGATTACAAGCATCAAAAATCATAACTAAGGCTTTAGCGATAATCATACCTGTTACAATATTAGTTATCATCTTTACACACTCTAATTTCTTAATTATGTTTATAATTTTAGTATTTGAGCTATTTATTATAGACAGTTTAGTAGATGGAATGGTAGACAAAATTGATAACAACTTACTTAATCAGCAAATTGACTTCTTCGCAGCTATGAGACATTCATATCATGAAACAAACATGGTTGGAGAAGCTATATATCAAACAGCACAAGATGATGAACATATAGAAATATCAAGACAAGCAGAAAAAATATATAATATATTAAATTCAGAAGATCCAGAAACAGAACTAGAAAAATATTATGATGTTGCACCTAATAATTACTTAAAAGAATTTGCTGGAATTTCATATTTAACACAAGAATTTGGTGATAGAAAAGTAGATGGTGTGTCATTATACTTAAAGAACTTAGATAACATTACTCAAGAAATGCAACTGGAAATATTAAAAAGAGATAAATTAAACTATACATTCCAAAGTTTATCTATTATTTCAATAGTTCCAATGATAATGCTAGAACCATTAAAAAGCTGGGCAGTAAGTAACTTCGGATTTACTGAATCATTCTATAATGGTAAACAAGGAATGATTGTACAAATAATTATTTTATTAGTAACATTCATTTGTTATATACTTATTAGAAAATTAAAAGATAATGGTTCTGTAAATATAAAATTAGAAAACAATCAAAATCCATGGCAAGCAAAATTATATAGTATAAAACCAGTAAAGAAATTTGTGGATTTGTTTATACCTAAAGATGGTACTGCAGAAAGAAGAAAAATTAAAAAAGCGCTTAAAGACGCAGCATCTAAACAGAAAATTGAATGGCTATATGTTAACAGAATAGTATTGACGATAGTAGTTTTCATTGCATCAATTATAATGTTTATTGCCCTTCATCAAGTTCAGATAAATTACATATATACAGAGCCGACAACAGACTATGACCTGATTGGTTCATTAGAGGGAAAAGACCTGGAAAAGGCTATGGAAACAACCAAAATTCACAATTATTTCTTGGACATGTTTAGGGGACAATTAGATACAACTATAGAAGACATCAAATGGGAAATGGAAAGATCAACATATTATAGAGATGCCGATGATGAAGTAATACAAACAAATGCAGAGCAAATTTTGGAAAAACTTCAAACAATAAACTCTGAATACTTAAAATGGTTTGAAATATTAATGGCAATGGTATTTGCAATAATTGGATATGCAGCACCAATCCTTATTTTGAAATTCCAAGTAATAATCAGAAAAATGGCTATGGAAGACGAAGTAATGCAATATCAGACAATTATACTAATGCTTATGAGACAAGAAAGAGCTGACGTTGAAATGATATTAGAGTGGATGGAAAGATATGCTGATATATTCAAAGAACCAATTTCAAAATGTCTAAACAACTATGAAAGTGGTGCTTGGGAATCATTAGAGGAAATGAAAGAAGAAATTTCATTCCAACCATTAATAAGAATCATAGAGAGCATACAAACAGCAGTTGAAAAAGTTCCTATTAGAGAAGCTTTTGATGAATTAGATACAGATAGAGAATACTATCAAGCTAAGAGAAAAGAAGCTAATGAAAGATTAATTTCTAAGAAAGGTATGATAGGAAGAGCAATTGGATTTACGCCACTTGTTGGTATATTTGTTGGATACTTAGTTGTACCACTAGTTGTAATAGGATTAACAAGTATGACTTCATCATTCAACACAATGTCTTCAATGAATGCGTAAGAAAGGTGAAATAATATGGAAAATGCAACAAAAGCCTTCATAATTGCTGGAGGAATGCTAATAGCAATGTTAATAGTTGGTTTACTTGTATGGGGATACAATAATATATCTAATTTGCAAAGGACCAATGTGGAAACAGAAGCATTAGAGCAGATAGCAGAATTCAACTCAAGGTTTGAAGCATATAATAGAGGATCAGTTAGAGGATATCAAATGATATCATTAGTTAATCTAGCTAGAGACTATAACTCAAGATTTAGAGAAGAAGAAGGATATTATCAAGTTGAAATAATAGCAAAATTAGATACACAAGGAGCAAATTTACCAGAAGCAACAAATGCTCAAAGATATAGTTATGATAACGATTATTTTGATATGATTAAGTATATTGAAGAAATATATGAACCAAGACTAGAAAATGCTACAGATCCTAATAATAGAAACCAATTCAAAGAAATGTATTTTGAATGTACAAAGGTTGTTTATGATAATGAACGTGATGATATGACGGGAACAAACAATCATGGATTGGGAAGAGTAAAAAGAATGGAATTTGAGCAAGTACAAGTTGTAAATTCAAGATAAAACGGGAGGAGGAGCTAATGGAAAATGCATCTAAAGCATTAATAATGGCAGGAGAAGTTCTAATTGGTGTAATGATTCTTTCATTAGCTTCTTATATAGTATTTAGCTTTGGAAGCTATTCACGAAATGTTAATAAACAAATTAGCGAATCAGAAATAAATCAATTTAATGTAAGATTTACAAATTTAGCATATAGAGCAAATATAAGTTCACAAGATATAGCATCTATTGTAAATTTTGCAAAACAAAATAATGCAAGATATGAAGCAAGTCCTGGCGATGACTATTATGCAGATGTTTTTATAGATGGAACTAGTGTAATTTCTAATGATATTAATGAATTTTTAACTAACAATGGAAATTCAACATATTATTACTGCAATTTAACAAATGTAAAAATAGATAATATCAATGATTCTGCTGCTGAAATAACAATTACAGCTTCAACAACAGAAAATGATATTACATTTAATCAAAGAACAGGATTAGTAACAAAAATAGTTTTTCACCCAATATATGATGCATCAGGAAATTATGCAAATGCAATATTAAATGGGTATGAGATTATTAGAAATTAAATCTATATAAAATTATAATAAAATATTGCATAATAATTTTGCAAATGCTATAATCTTTTAGAGGAAATAAATGAAAAAATATATAATTTTATCGATAATTGTTATAATAGCTGTAGGAAGTATTTCATACATGTTTGCAAGTTATAGAATAAATAATTTGCAAATTGAAGAAAATAATAAAATGTATACTGATATTTATAATAAAGAAATAACAGGAACAGAACTTGCAACTATTATAAATAAAACAATAGATAGAAATGAAAAAAATGAAGTACAAAAAGATGAGAGTGGTTTCTATATTGAAAATGAAACTAATTCTATAATAATTGAAATTAAATTTAAAGAAGCTGAGGAAATTATTAGAACTGAAAGTATTTCTACAAACGGTATAGAAAACTTTATAAACTTTTACTCAAATTTTAAATTTAAATGCACAAAAATAGAATATCATGCCAAAACCAATTTTACAAAATATTTGTATTTCGAAGAAATTTAATTAGTTATTAGATTTAGTCTATAAGACTTAAAATAAAAAAATCAAAGGAGGAAAATTTTATGGAGAACGCATCAAAAGCATTAATTATTGCAGGCGCAATTTTAGTATCAATTTTAATTGTTGGATTAGGAGTTATTATTTACAATAACGTACAAGATGTTGCTACATCAGGAACACTTGATACACAACAAATTTCTGCACATAACTCACCATTCCAAGGATATTTTGGTGATTATGTATCAGGAAGCAATGTTAAAGGATTATTTACACAAATTCAAGCCAACAACAATGCTGCAAATGCAAATGGAGAAAAAATAGGAAACTATATTTATGTTATTGATTCTAGTAATCAACCTGTAACTTCTTCAGATATCTTAACAGGAAGAACTTATAATGTAGATTTACCTGCAACTGAAGGATATACTGATACTGATGCAGCAGGAGAGGCTTATTGGAAAAACGGATACATTAAAACTATAGTAATACAAGTAAATTCATAATATGAAAATTAAAAGGAGAGATAATGGGAGAGTATTTAAATGATACAGTAAAAGTAATTATAGTAATACTAATTTTTATAATCGCATTATCTCTTACTGTGTTTTTATTTCTAAGATTAAGAAAAAAATCAGAAGGAATAACATTTAATCAAAGAATTTTTACTGGAAAATCTGTTACTAACATATATAAAGCTCTTATCATATTTGCAGTTATATTAATAGCCATTTTTATTGTTATGCTTGGTGTATTAATATATAATAATGTATATGGTTTTACAGAAGAAGCGATAAACACTTCACAAGAACAAGTAGTAGAAATGCATAACATGAATTTTGAAAATTATTTTGGAAGCAATGTTTCAGGAAGTCAAGTAAGATCATTAATGCAAAACATACAAACAAATAATAGACAAGCAATCTCACAAAATGAAGAAGTGGGAAATTTGATATATGTTAGACTAGATGGTGAAGATATAACCAATTCTAGTGAAATAAAAATCGGTAAAAGATATAGAGTAAATACTGCTCAGAGTAATAAATTAAATAATAAAGAAGAATATGGAGCAGGATATTGGAAAAATGGCTATTTAAAGTCAGTTGAAATAACAACAATAGAAGATTAAAATTAAGGAGGAGATAATGTGGAAAATGCAATAGACGCAATGAAAATGGCTTTTGCAATGCTAGTTTTTGTTACAGCATTATCTCTTGCTATGTATTCTTTTACAATGGTAAGACAAACATCAGCACAAATAACTCAAGAAGCAGATGTAAAAGAATATTATGATAGATTAACTCTAGATGAAAATGAGTCTAGCGCACTTGCAGCTTCTAGTAGAGTAGTAGGAGTTGAAACAGTAATACCTAGTTTATATAGATATTACAAAGAAAACTATACAGTCGTATTTTATAGAGGAACAGGATATGATGAAAGCACAGGTAAATTTGCAAGCATAGAGCCAATGATTTTATATTATACAGAAACTGATAGTAATTATTTAAAAAATTCTTCTTTACTTTCTGGTTCAAGAGGAGTATATGGTTTTGATATACAAGACGAGCAAGTAAGAAGAGAACCATGGAGTGCATCAGAAGCTACAGACTTTAACTTCATAAGAGCATTCATAAATGGAACAACTACTGATAAATATTATACATCTAGAACTACATCTAATTCAGGACGAAATTCATTTTCAAATGATAATGATGGATTAGGACCTTATTATACAATAGATTTTGGCTCTTCAAATAATGAACTAAGGGGATTGATAGGTAAAGATTATCGATTTATAGAAAGAAATGGAGAATACAATTATAATAATGTTTTAAGTAGTTCAGGAGATGAAGATAATCCAGATTATGATATAGATTCATCAATAACTGGATCAGTAGATATTCTAGATAATGGAGAAATCGTAAATAAAAGAAATCAAACGACAAAAAGAGTAATTCAATATATATTAATAGTTTAATAAAAGGAGGCAGTTATGAGTGATACAGTAGTAACCGTAATAGCAATATTTTTAGCAGCAATTTTAATGTTTATTTTTCCACTAATGTCAACTGCTGATAGAACTGATGATATCTCAAATCAAGCTGTTGATACAGCAACAACAGAATTTGTTGATCAAATCAGATCTACAGGTAAAATTACACAAGATAATTATGATTCTTTTGTACAAGTAATTAGCTCAACAGGAAATGCTTTTGAGGTAGAAATAGAAGTACAAATATTAGATGATAACCCAGGTAAAAAAGTAACAGAAGCAGAAATGACGAAAGTTGGAGAAAATTATTACTATAGCCAATATACATCACAAATATTGAATGATGTAAACGACGATGGAGTAATGTTCCTAAAAGAAGGAGACATAGTTACTGTAACTATTAGAAATACAAATAGAACTATAGCTACCATATTAAAAGACTTTGTATATCGTGTTACTGGTAATAACTCAGCTAGCATAACTGCTCAACATAGTGGAATTGTAAATGTAAATGGTAAGTAACAAAAAAATGGGTAGATGCTATAATCTATCCAATTTTGTTATTAAATTATTTGTGTATTTTAAAATTTTTTGTTCCTTGCTGTCGAAATTGGAAATTTCTCCAAGCTGCGCGGAACTGCAAAATTTTAAATACACAATTTCAAATGATACACAATTTGTGTAAGAAAGGAAAGCTATGAAATTACAGCAACTTGGTGTAATATTTATAATAATAGTAGTGCCAATCGCAATGGTTTTATCTGAATATACGGCAAATAATAGAGAAGTACTAAAAACGCAAGCACAATATGATACTATCTTATATAACTCTACATATGATGCTGTAAGGGCTTTTCAGATGAATACAATAAACAATGGTTATTCTACAATTAATGATTCTAAAATAAGAGATATTTCAGCATCAGTAAATTCATTTTACAATAGTTTAGCTTCAGGACTAGGGTCATCAGGTTATACACTGCAAGATTTGCAAGGATACGTACCTGCACTTTTATTCACTATGTATGATGGATATTATCTATATGGCGATTATCAAAATATGGTTGAACTAAATGATATTGATGGGGATGGTACACTTGACCAAGTATATTCTAATGAAAACTCGAGCGAATTAACCTCAATAAATGGAATAAAGCCATATATATATTATACTTGTGAATATAGAGATACAAATAAATTTGATATAATTGTAAACTATACATTGGATAATTATATAACAGTAATGGGAACTGACAAAAATGGAAATATAGTAAATAGATCAGGATATTTAATTAATCCAAGTGATGTAACAAAAGATGCAAGTGGAAATATTACAGCACATGGAGTTCAAATTACACCAGAAACATTGGGTGAATATGCTGTTGTATTAGATTCTCTATCAGAAAGTACAAACTTAGAACCTTGGAATGGAGGACAATCAATATATTATCAATATGTGTATTTCAATAATCAAAAATATTATTGGGATACAAATCCACAAACAAATGCCCTTTCATACAATGGAATCAATATTTTTAGATTAAATAATAATTTGAGAAACTATTTAAGTGAAAATGAGGCAAATGATTTAGCAAAATATGTTTTAAATGATTCAAATGCAACATATAGTAGTTTAAATCAAAGTAACTTCATAGATAGAAGTGCATATAGATATTATGATGATGCATTAAGTTTTTCAAATTATGTAATAAATGATTTGTTTAGCGGAGTTACAGTCCAAGTAGTAACAGATACATATAACAATCAATTAAACTATACAAAAACTCAAAATGGAGTAACAACTCCTATACATGCACGTACAACTTATGATGTAAATGATGTTTTCAGAATAAATAATGATAATGACCCAGAAGTAGAATCATCAATATTTAATGAACATAGAATGGATGTAATTATAAGTTCGATAGAATCAAACTTAATGAGTATAATAGCTAACTTCAACATACATCAAAATTCAGGATATGAATTTGCACTTCCAGTATTAACAGAAGAAGACTGGTATAACATAACGAACAATATAACTGTAGTAAGTTTTATGCAAGGAATGCCAATAGGGAACTTTAAATACTATAGTAACTATTCAGTTGTAATAAACACAAAGAATAAAGAATTTGTTTCAAGAGATGCAATATTAGTAAGAAGTAGAGAAACTGGAAATAGAAGTTCAGATGTAGGAGGAACATATCACAATCCTAGATGTATTACTGTAAACACTCAAAATTCTGGCGATTTAATGGGATATAATAATATAGATTATGAACAACAAACTGTAATGTATGATATAAATAATGTAAGCACAACAGAAACTCGTACATTTTACTATTATCCACATTCAGGTTCAGGAGCTTATGAGTGTGTAATAGGTAGAAATGAGGTAAACTTCACTTCTGATAATCTTATTACAGGTGACCCATTAGAAATGTTAGATTCAGAAGGAAATATAATATCTACTCAAAATACTGGAACAAATGTTAGAAAGGCATATGTAACAGCACTGGCCAGAGAAAAATATAATTTGTATAAAATTTCAGATTATTTTAATTTTTATTAATTTAATAATTCATAAAAAAATGGTTATTCTAATAAGAGTAATCATTTTTTTGTGGAATTTATTTAAATTTTTGCAAAATTAAATTTCAAGATGTTGTTATAATATATTCTTTCGATTCAAGGGGAGCGAAGGCTTGGAGCGAGCCGTACGGTGCGCTCTCGCACCGGGAATCGAAAAATATATTATAAAAATAACTTAAAAAACAATATTGAAAATGGAGGAAATTATGAAGAAAAAAATCTTGCCAGTAATATTAATAATCATATGCCTTACTTTATACATTAATTTACTAGGAATTCAAAACCAAGACTTCATGCAAACAGTTAATGCCTCAAGTAAAAGATATGTAAATCCGATAGGAAGGACAATCGGACTTAAATTATATACAGATGGAGTATTAGTTGTGGGAATGTCAGAAATAGATGGAGAAGATGGAGAAAAACACATTCCTTATGAAAATTCAGGAATAAAAGAAGGAGATTTAATACAAGAAATAAATGGACAAGAAGTAAGTAATACACAAGCATTAATTAATATTGTGAATGCTAGCGGTGGAAAAGAAATTTCCATCAAATATAAAAGAAATGGGGAATCAATATATACAAGTATAACTCCAGTAAAAGGATTAAATAATGGATATATGTTAGGTTTGTGGGTAAGAGATGCAGCAGCAGGAGTAGGAACTCTAACATATTATGAAGCAGCAACAGGTAAATTTGCAGCATTAGGACACGGAATTACAGATGTTGATAC
>CALXVF010000033.1 GCA_944391895.1 uncultured Clostridia bacterium | reverse complement strand
TCGAAGTCTTCCAACAAATAGGAGAGAAACAGGAGGAAACATAGCTGGTTGAGCATTTGCCTAACCAGCTATGTTTTATTTTATATTCCTTTTTTCTCTTCCCTTATAACTATTGCTTTTGTAAATGCTTGTCTTATTGGCCACGAAACCATTTTATCATCGTTTATTAGAATGTCATACTCTTCATTTTTTAAGTTTTTTTCATAAATACTTTTCATCTCATCTTTTAAGTTTAAAAATAATTTATATTCATTCTCCATAATATTTTTTATTTTTGAACGCTCCTAAAGTTCAAAAATGCCTCCTTATATTTTAATATTCAAAAGTATAATTGTCATTCTATTTATTAATTATTATAATAGGTACTTCCATTTCTTCCTTTGTTAATCCACAATGAGTTGATTTTTTTACAGGTTTTCCTTCTGCTAAAAAAGTTTCTAATCTAATAATACTACCTGCTACAGATAATGCAATATAATTTCCTATAAAATCATCTATTTTAAAATGTTTTTTACCAAAACCTAAAAAATGATATTTATTTAGAAATTCATCTTTTTTCATTAGCCAAAATTCATCTTTAAATATTCTGTTAAATCTTTCTTCAAAGATTTTTTCCATACCTTCTTTAACCCAAAATGTTAAGACTCTTGATTCTAATGATGCTGGCATGATTAAACATTCTTGAATTTCTGGATAATCAAGAAGAGTATAAGCTTTTTCTATATCTTTATGCCCATGGTCTGCTGTTATTATTACAATTGTATCATCACCCATTTTATTGCACATATCTTGAATTTTACTTTCTGCTTCTATTAAAAATTCTTTTACTTCTTTTGATTCAACTCCATATTTATGTAATAGTCCATCTGGATTATCTGAATATGCAAATATAAATTTTTTATCAGAATCATTACATAAATCTTGAATATTCATTATTAGTTCATCTAAATTATTTGCTCTTATACTTCTTTTTGCTCTTCTTTCTGCATATTCTGGTTCTAGTTCATATGCCTTGACATCTTTAGATGCTTTTTCTATTTGTTCAAAGATAGATTCGTAATTCACTATTGTTTTAAATACATCCATTAATGGATTCTTTAGTGGTTCTCTCATGTAGGATTCATTATGTGAAAGCATATCTATAGCTCGTCCATATTCTTTAAAATATTGTGACCAGGCAATCCATCCTGTTTCATATGGTGGCCTTCCAGAATAATATGTAGTTAATGCTGCTGTCGTTGTAGATGGATATACTGATGTTACACAATCTATTTGATTGTTCTTTAAATATCCATTTGGTAAATCTTTGTTTAATATGTGTTCACCTAATCCGTCCAATACTAGAAATATAACATTTTTATAATCTTTTTGTTGTAAAATTTCATCTATCTTTTTTGATGACTTATGATTTGTTTCTACATTATAATATTTCAAAATTGAGGTTATTGTACCTAATATACAATTTTCATAATTAGGCATTATTATATTTTCTTTTTTCATAACCATAGACATCCTTTCAAATTTGTCTCACCAGTGGAGCGACAATTTCATTATCTTTATATGTTTAATAAAATTGTTTCAATCATATATTATCTAAAAATTCTCTTAAAATCTTAATAATCTCTTTAAATTCTATATTTTCAGCATATTTATTTTTCTTTTTATAAGTGTTCCAATAATTAATAACTCTATCATTTTTAGCAATTGAATCTAAAATTTCTTTATAATCACTATGATAAGCTAAAGAATCTCTTTTCATCAAAGTATTATCTAATGCTTGCTTGAAAATTTTTAAATCGATATTTTTTCTTAATTTCATCAAAAAGAAGTAAACATCATAATAATCTTTCATTCTAGTATTATATTTACTTCTACGAAGAATCGTTTCAATTTTTTCTGCTAGTATTGTTTCGATATTGTATGTAGCAATATGTATTTTATTATTATCAAAGATTGATCTATATTCAAAGTTTAATTCTTTTGGCGTAATTTCATCTCCCGTTGAAATATCAATTTCTAATGCTACTTTTAGATTTTCAAGTTTTCCAATTAAATGATATTTATTTCCACCATATTCATCATCTTCTCGAATATCTGTAATATTTACAACCTTAAATGTAACTTTATCATTAACATCTATTGATAAAATTTCATTTAAAATTTTCAACATTTCTTCTTTTGATACATCAATACCTTTTATAGAAATATCCATATCTCTGGTACTTCGATTATTTATTCCTAACATTGCTGATAATAATAATCCGCCTTTCAATATAAAATTGTTATTATATTTTGATACAGATATTCTTTCTAATATTCTTTCAAACATAAATCTTTGATATAATTCTAGTTGTGTTAATCCTGAATCTTTTGCAAGTTTTTTTGATTTTTCAAATAATTCAGTATAATCAATCACTATATTAATACCTCCATAATGTTTTCAAACTTTTTTTGTATATTAAATATTTTTGCATATTCTTCTAAAGTCTTTAAATCTCTTTTTGCTTGCTTAAAATAATTTTTAATAATTTTATTATATAATTCTATATCAACTTCATTTTTATTTTTTAATAAATCACATATACATCTTTCTTCATTATAGACTTTTATCGGATTTCCATACGGACTTTTTATTTCTATGATTCCTATATTAAATTTATCTTTTGAAACATAATGAATCTCTAAATCTTCACTTATATTATTATGAGTTAAAGTAGTTACATCAATCTTATATGGAGCTCTATCACTTAAATTTAATAAGTAACATGCTGTATTATATGAAAATACTATATTCGAAAATTTTTGTTGTAGTATATAAAATTCATCTTCTATTAGGTTATTATCTATATATAATCCTCGAGAGACTTTTCTAATTATTTTCTTATCAATATAACTTTGGATAGATGGTCTTGATATACCTATCTTTTCAAAATCTCTAGTCTTAATATAACCATAATTTTTATTTAAAAATTCTTTTAATTTATTTTCACTCATATACATTCGCCTTTCTTTACAACTATTCGTTTATTTTATCATTTTTACGAGTGTTTGTAAATATATTTGCTAAATAACATATATTTTTCCAAAAATTTATTAAATTATACAAAACAACATCATATTTTTTATATGTCGTTTTAATATCTATTTATTTTTCTTATCCTTTTCAATCTGTTTCCTATATCTATCTTCCTCTGAAAATATACAACCACAATATTTTTGCATGTATAATCCTAAGTCGTGTGCTTTTTGGTGTCCTTCCCAAAAGCCAACTCTAAAATCTTTATATAGAAAATCCAATCCATATTTTGCACAAGTTTCTTCCATATATTTTTTTATAAAGTCATGATTTTGGTATATGCTATAAAGTAGAGTTGTTGTTACTGTATCAAATCCATTTTCTTTGGCAAATTTGCAAGTCTTTTCAATTCTAACTGGATAACAATAGTTAGTACATCTATTTTTCAAATCTTTTACTGCTTCGGCACAAAACTTATCTAATCCATAATCTTCATCAATAATAGTATCTAAGTCTAAACTTTTTGCATAATCCTTTAAACAATCTCTACGAGCTTTATATTCTGTATATGGATGTATATTAGGATTATACCAATAAAGTGTTGGCTTAATATTTTCTTTTTCCAATTCATCTATACAGTAAACACTACAAGGTGCACAACATGCATGCATTAGTAATTTCATAGTAATCCCTCCTTCAAATCGCGCTTTAGTTTAATAAAACTAATTTTCATTTTTTACTAATAATCCACCAACATCATTTGAATATAATATCGTAGAATTTTCAAATAATTCTTCATTTAAGTATTCATAACCTAATGTATATTTAAAGTATATCACATATTTGGCTTTATTTAGCAAATTATCATATTCTAAGAAAGTTACATCAAATTTATTTTGTCCCCTTCTATTCTCAGTTTCATCGTTTTCTATAATGTATCGTGTAAATGAATATCCCCATGAAATTTGTTCTGGGTTTCCAAATATCAAATAGTTATCTTCTAAATCATAATTTTCAAGTACGTATTTTAATAATTCTATTTCTGAATGATTAAAGTCTTCTTCGCAATCTTGAATTATATATTTATTTGAGCCATATATATCCATTAGAGTAAATATATTTTCACGAGATGATACTTTTTCCCCTCTTTCTAATACAGTTGGTACCGATATTAAATATACTACTAAAATTCCAACATACAGTACAACTAGCATAATTGGAAGTATCTCTTGTTTTTCAGCTAAGTACATTAGTCCTCTAAAGTTTAATATAAACATTATAATCCACAATGTAAAATAGTTTTTTGACAAGTAATAATATGAAACTTTATCAAAAGCTCTTCCTATTAGGAGCAATATTATATACAAAATATTTAAAATAAATAATATTGATAAGAATTTGTTTTCTTTGAACTTCCTTATTACCACATACAATGCTAATGGCAAAAGTAATATAAAGTTAGAATATAAATTTGTATATATATATCCAAATCCATTGAATCCACTGCTTATAAGTGATTTTGGCACATCTAAAATTTCTTCTGCATCTATACTATTATTAATTAAAATTTTATATATACTTGGTTCCATGTGATAGATATATCCTAAGAAAAAAGGAACGAGCAATGTTACTGTAAGCATGGTTATATTATTTTTACAAATTATTTTCTTTTCTTTCTCATAAGAATAAATACACAAGTATATCCATTCTGCTGAATATACAAAAGGTACAAACATATAATAAGAGCAGAATAAGCCAAAGTTTAATAAGAATAATATTATTATACTATAAGAGAATTTTATTTTATCATCTTTTATCATGAACATCATTTCAATAATGGCTAATATTATTGTAAATGACATACTCATATATTCAAATCCAAATAATAGGCTATTTAGTGGATATCCTAAAAGGCATAATATACTTACAATTAATGCAAGAATTTTATTTTTTTCGTTTTTAGTAAATCTACACAATATAAAGTATATTAGGTATCCTGTTAGGTACAAAATAAAAATTCCAAATGCAATGAAAATCACATAATTGTCTATTACATTTATTTTTCCTTCAAAACATTTCATAAGTAAACCGGAATTTACATATGAAGCAAATTTTCTGGTTTCAAAATTGCCAAAGGCTGGATCTTTTGAATTCGTTAAAAGCTTTTCTTCTTGCATAAATTTTATTGATGTAAGGTAATGTGTTGCTGGATCTCCTGTTTCGTACTTAACGTTGAATGGTATTCTAAAATTTAAGAATGTCACAAAAAGAGTTATTATTAATATTACTATTACCGAAAAAGAATCCATTCTATTTATCGAATATTCTTGTATATTAAATTTATTATTCTCATTCTTTTTTAAAATCTTAATAATTAATATTATAGATATTATTACATTTATTATCGCCAATATGTATAATTTATTCGGTATGTTAAAAAAAGTAAGTACATAACAAATAAAGGCATTATAGCACATATTTATAACGGCTGTTATTCCTATAAATGTTAATATACTTATCTTTCTATCTACCTTTTTTATTAAAACAAAACTCGCACCTAATATTACAGTTGTTATTACAAATATTATTCCTTCTAAATTCATTTGTTTTATTCTCCATTTTCTTCATAAGGTATATTAAGATGTTTATATGCCTCTGGCATTGCTATTCTTCCTCTTGGAGTTCTTGAAATATATCCTATTTGTATCAAATATGGTTCATACACATCTTCAATCGTTGTTATTTCTTCTCCAAGTGTTGTTGCTAAAGTTTCAATGCCTACAGGTCTTCCCATATACTTTTTTATTAAAGTTTCTAATATTCTTCTATCTATAGAATCTAGTCCCATATCATCTATATCTAGTTTATTTAATGCTATTTTTGCAATATCTAATGTTATTGTACCATTTCCTAAAACCGACGCATAATCTCTTACTCTTTTTAATAGTCTATTTGCAATTCTAGGCGTTCCTCTTGAACGTTTTGCAATTTCTATTGCTGCATCATTGTCTATTGCAATTTCTAATATATTAGCTGACCTTTTTACTATTGTAGTTAATTCTTCCGCATTATATAATTCCAGTCTTTCAACTATTCCAAATCTATCTCGAAGTGGAGTTGTTAATGCTCCTGCTCTAGTAGTTGCCCCAATTAATGTAAATTTAGGTAAATCTAATCTGATTGACCTTGCACTAGGTCCTTTTCCTATAATTATATCAAGTGTAAAATCTTCTAATGCTGGATACAATATTTCCTCAACACTTTTATTTAATCTATGTATTTCATCTATGAAAAGTACATCAAATTCTGATAAATTTGTAAGTAAAGCTGCTAAATCTCCCGGCTTTTCTATTGCAGGTCCTGATGTAATTTTTAAATTTGAGTTCATCTCATGTGAAATTATATTTGCAAGTGTAGTTTTTCCAAGTCCCGGTGGTCCATACAAAAGTACATGGTCTAGTGGCTCTTCTCTCTTTTTTGCCGCTTCTATATATATTTTCATATTTTCTTTTACTTTTGTTTGTCCTATATATTCACTTAAAGTTTTGGGCCTTAGAACATTTTCTTGCTGTGCTTCCATATTGTCTAAGGCATTAGGACTTATTAAGTTTTCTTCATCCATTTTTGCTCTTCCTTTTTATTTAGAATTTTTCTTTCTATCTTTTATGCTTTTTATTTCTTGATTTTTAAAGTCTTTCAACTCTTTATATCCAATAGCTATAATTGCTATTACAATAAGTGCAAACGATAATGCTTTCCATATTCCATCATCTATTAGTATAACTGCAAACATTCCAAGTGTAGCACTTGCTCCATATAAAATAGTTACTGCTTGCTTTTGTGAAAAACCTTTTCTCATTAATCTATGATGTAGATGTCCTTTATCTGCCTGAAATACTGCTTTTAATGATTTCCCTTTAATTATTCTTCTTATTATTGCAAACAGTGTATCAAATATAGGTAATGCTAAAACTAATATTGGTGCTACTAAAACTACTAATGTGACCGTTTTTGCCACTCCTAATATTGATATAGTCGCTAGACAAAATCCTAAAAATTGAGCTCCAACATCTCCAATAAAAGTTTTCGCTGGATTTAAATTAAATGGTAAAAATCCGCTAATTGCTCCTGCTAATGCAGTTATTAATATTATAGATATAACAGGAGATTCATTTGTTGCAAATATTATTAATAATGATATACATGAAATTAATGATGTTCCTGATGAAAGTCCATCCAGTCCATCTATTAAATTTATTGCATTAGTTATTCCTACAATCCAGCCCACTGTTAATATAAAGCTAAGCGCTGGGTGTATTATTACTTCATTTATTGTATCTATTCTTATTCCAAAAGAATATACTATTACCGCTGCTAATACTTGTCCTATTAATTTTTGCCAAGGTTTTAATGTTTTGATATCGTCAATATACGCAAATATAGATAGCACAATTATTCCAAGTAAAAATCCTAGTAATTTCATTTGATAGTTTTCAGAATCATTTAATACTAAGTTTCCTTCAATTGCCATAGTAACTATTAAATATACTGCCGAAACTAAAAATCCTATAATTACTGCAATTCCACCTATCCTAGGTATTGGTCTTTTGTTTACCCTTCTATCTGATGGATAGTCTATTGCCCCTACTTTTTTTGCTAATTTTATTGTATAAGGTACCATTACAAATGAAGTTATAAAGGCTAGCAAAAATGCTATTGCGATATCTCCCCACATAAATTAGTCCTCCTGTTTTTTATTATTTTTTGATGTTACTTTTTTTACTATATTCTTAATAGATTCACAAGTTTCTTTAATTCCTATACTTGCTATTGGAATTAATATTATTACATATGGTATTATGTATCTAGATTTAGCTTCCCATAATATATGAAATAAAAATCCACCTATAAATATAAGTATTAATAGTACTTGTTCATTTGTAATATTGTTATTTCTTAATATAAATATTAATACTGCTGAAAATATGAGTAATACTAATATTTTTTCATATGTCTTGTTAAAATTATAAAATTTCAGAACTTCTTTGTCAACATTTTCATATTCGAGTATTTGTTCTTCAGTAGCTGTTCCTTCATTTACGGACATATCCCCAAAATTAAATGATAAATTATACCACACACTACCAAATGTACACTCTGCCCACATTGAAGCAATTTTCTTTTTATAAAATTCTATAAAATTTTTTGGATCTTTGAACTCAGCTAATTTATTTTGAAAATCTAATTTATAAATTTCTTTAGTAAGTGTTCCTTCTTTCCATCCGCTACCAAAAATGTCTGCATACCAACCATACCCCCTTGTTGCTCTATTTATTCCTATATCTAAAAATCCTATAGTTGGAAATGCTTTTTCTTTATCTAGTCCTAATTCATTTTGCATAAATGCTTTATATAGATTTGTCGGCATTATACTAACTAAAACAAAGATTATTATAAATCCTATTTTTAATGTTGATTGTAAAATTTTTCTTTTTGCCGTTATTTTTTCTTTTGAAATATTTGCAATAAATTGTATTAAACCTAAAATCAAATAAATTGTAATTGCCACAATGAATATTAGCATATTCATTCTTAAGAAATATGACATTGACATAAGTAATGCTGATGCCACTAGATATTTAATCTTATTTTCTCCAGAATATTTCATAATATAATATATTGCAAATATTGCAAATGGTAAACTTATAAAATCTCCATATATAAAGGTTGAAAGCAATGGTAATGCCGTAAATGTAAACGCATATATTATAAATGCAAATATATTTAGCGAATTTTCTTTATTTGAAATTTTCTTCGCTATTAAGTACAATCCTAAAATTGTAAATGTATTCGCTATTGCATTAAAATATTGAAGCACTTTTACATTGTTTGTATTAAATAGTTTTAATATTACCGCGTAAAAGCTTGCAGTAGATATCTGCTGAGGATACATTTGCAAATATGAATCTCCCATTAAATCTGCATTACCATCTTTCATTTTGACTGCGGTGTCATACATATAGTATTGATCATAATTTGGATTTGCGCTTCTTACATTAATCCATAATACCTGCATTATAAAGTATAAAACAAATAGTGAGATTAATATAATATTCTTTGTTTTTTTACTTAATTTTACATTTTTTGACTTATAAAAAACATAGTAAATTGCAATAACCGAAATAATATATCCTAAAATTAATATTACATCATTTGAATTAATAACAATGTCTTCACTCATTCTGTTATTTAGGGTTACATTGTACGCTAAATTAATCATTATTATTGCGACTACTGCAACTATTCCTATTAATTCTATTATACCTTTTAAAAATTTATTTATCTTCATATTTTTTCCTTTGATTAGTCGTTATTTTCTCTTTCTCCATTATATTCATTTACTAAGTATAATGGTCTATTTTTTGAAGCATTGAATATTCTTCCCAAATATTCTCCTATAATGCCAAATAATAGTATTTGTACTCCAGAGAAGAATAAAACTAATAATATTATTGCTTGAAATGCTTGAATTGCAACATCTTGAGTTATGCATTTGATTATTACATATATAAAATACACAAACAAAGCTAAAAATGTAGGTATAGCAATATATGTTGAAATTCTAAGTGGAGATGTTGTAAAAGATGTTATGCCATCAATTGCTAAATCTACAAGCTTTTTATAATTCCATTTTGTCTTTCCAGCAACTCTAGGATCCCTATCATACAATACTGCTTTTTTCTTGTAGCCAATCCAACTAAACATTGATTTCGAATTTCTATCTGTTTCTCTTAGTTTTCTTAATGCATTAACACATCTTCTATCCAATAATCTAAAATCTCCTGTGTCTTTTTGGATAGGAACAGATGTTAAAGCTTGTAACACTTTGTAATACATCTTTGATGTAAATTTCTTTAAAAATGTTTCTCCTGCTCTTGTTCTTCTTTGAGCATAAACATCATCATAGCCTTCTTCCCAATATTTAATCATCTCTGGTATTAATTCCGGAGGGTCTTGAAGGTCTGCATCCATAAATATTACTGCGTCTCCTGTTGCATAATCTAATCCTGCAATCATTCCTATTTCTTTTCCAAAATTTCTTGAAAAATCTACATATGATATTCTTGAATCTTTTTCTCTATATTCCTTTATTAAATTTAATGTATTATCTTTTGAACCATCATTAATAAATAGAATCTCAAATTCGTAATTTTTTATTGAGTCCATTAGTCTTTCTAATCTTTCATATAAAAATGGTAAAGATTCTTCTTCATTGTATGCTGGTATTATTATTGATATTTTTTTCATTTAAAATACTCTCCAATCATTTATCTCTTTACTAATTGTATATCTAAAATTTTGCAGTTCCGCGTAGCTTGGAGAAGCTTGCTTCGACAACAAGGAACAAAAAATTTTGAAATATACAATCTTGAAATTATTTAATATTAATTGTCTTATCTATAATATATTGTGGTCTTTGTTTAGTTTCATCATATATTCTAGCAATAT
>CALXVF010000032.1 GCA_944391895.1 uncultured Clostridia bacterium | reverse complement strand
TGCATCTTCTGCTATATTTGTTGTATCTAAAAAAGTTATAACTGTATAACCAGGTGCTGTAAATGGTTCTAAATCATAATTAAGTCTATTCATGATTCCTACTATTGTATATTCTTTGCTGTACATTTTTTCTAATTCTTCATCTTCTGTATATATATCTTTTTGATTTAACTCTTTACCCTCTAGAGTTCTTTTTGATACATCCAAATTAATTTTTTGCCCTACTTTTAAATTGACTTCTCCATTATAAATTATACTTGAACTAATCACTATCTCATCACTATTTTGAGGAAGTCTTCCTTCTGTTATAGTAAATGGCATTTTTGTAAGTCCAGCTGAATCATAACCAACTATATTTACATATGGCTTATCTGGATTAGTACTTCCATTTAAATATGCATATCCTAAATCAGATGATAAAAAATAGTCCTCTACATTTCTATTTTCTTCAATATATGACAATTCATCCAATGGTACTTCTTTAAATTCTGCATGAAAGTCTCCATATGTGTCTATAGAATATTGCTTAAGTGTACTCTGTCCACTTGTTACCATCCCTGCAACAACTGTTATTAAAGCAGTCGATAAAATTATACCTATTATTGTTACCAATGTTCTTTTTTTATTTAATTTTAAACTTTTGATTGTTAGTTTATTAAGGATTTTCATTTCTACACCTCCTTAATAATCTTTCCATCTTCTATTGTAAGTACTCTATCCGCTTCGTTTGCAATTTCTTTATTATGAGTAATCATTATTATTGTTTGTTTATATTTTTTATTTGTCATTTTTAATAATTCGACAATTTCATCACTTGACTTTGAATCCAAATTTCCTGTTGGTTCATCTGCCAATATTATTGCTGGATTATTAATTAATGCTCTACCAATTGATACTCTTTGTTGTTGCCCACCAGATAATTCATTTGGCAAGTGATTTTTTCTATTTTCTAATTTTAAAGTTTTCAATAAATCGTTTAATCTATCTTCATCCACTTTGTTTCCGTCTAAATCACAAGGCAGAGTAATGTTTTCTTCAACATTTAATATTGGAATTAGATTATAGAACTGATATATTATTCCTACTTGTCTTCTTCTAAATATTGCTAAATTATCATCATTTAAAGTATATATATCCTTTCCATCAACATACACTTTTCCTGATGTAGGTCTATCAACCCCTCCTAGTAAATGTAGTAATGTAGATTTTCCGCTTCCTGAACTACCTACTATTGCTAAGAATTCTCCTTTTTGAACAGAAAAACTTACATTATCAACTGCTATTACTTCACTTTCTCCTTTTCCGTATTTTTTAGTTAAATTTTCAACTCTTAATATTTCCATAAATAACATTCCTTTCATTTAATTTAACTTTATTATACAGAGTTAAAGTGACTTTTAAATGACTAATTTATTTAATCCATCTAATTTTAAATGATGTCCCTTCACCTAATTTAGAATAACAATTTATTGTTGCACCTTGATTTTCTAATATAGATTTTGAAAGTGCCAACCCTATTCCAAAGCTATTTTCCCCAGAGTTCTTTCCTTTATAAAATCTTTCAAAGATATGTTTTATATCTTCTTCATCTATTCCTTCGCCTTCATCTTTTATTTCTAATTCTGTATACATATTCGTATTCTTTGCATTTACATAAATACTTTTCCCTTCCCCTGTATGCTCGATACAATTTTTCAAAATATTAGTTATTGCTTCTAATGTCCACTTATAATCTCCTTGTACACAGCAATCTTTTTCTATATTCTTTATTAGATTTTGTTTTTTAATTTCTATTGGTATCTCTAAAGTTTCTATTGCATCATTTATTAAATTTTCTATTTTTATATTTTGATTATTAAATTTTATTGCCTCTGCATCTAATTTTGACAATTTCAGAAGTGAAATTGTTAGAAAACTTATTTGTTCAATTTGCCTACTTATTTCAAATAAAAATTTTTGTTTTGTTAGCTCATCCATATCGCTGTTTTCTTTTATCTCATCCAACATTATTGTAATTGATGTAAGTGGAGTTTTTATTTGATGAGATATATCTGACAGACTTATTGCTAAATTTTCCTTATCTTTTTCTGAATTTTCAGCCTGCTGCCTAAGCATTAAAGTTATTTTATATAATTCATTTCTTAAATTTGTAAGTTCATCTTCTGTATTTTCTTTTATTTTTAACTCATAATTTTTATCATTAATATCTCTAATATATTTTGTTATTTTATTAATTTCTTTTTTCTCTTTATATTTGTATATAATATTTACCAAAATAATTAACAGTAGTAACATTAAAATTATCAATGAATTTAATATTAAACTTTGATTATATACATTTTCCATATTTAATATCGCAGATTTACTACTATCTATTCCATATCTTTCAAGAATAGCTTTTCCTTCATTTATACTTTCTTGATCTTTTTCTCCATTTAAAATTACTGCAATTTCCTCATCTGATATATTTGGATATTTTTCTTTTATATTACCAATTATTTCGAATATTACTGTATTATATTCTTCTCTATATCTATCATACTCATACTTTGTAGCTACTAGCATTGCTATAATTCCAATTATACTAATTATACAAATAATAATTACACTACTCTTTTTCATCATCTACTCTATATCCTATTCCCCTTACTGTTTTTACAATTTTTCCTTCACTATCCCCTATTTTTTCTCTTATACGCTTTATATATACCGTTAGAGTGTTGTCATTTACAAAATTTCCTGCCACATCCCATATTTTATCTAAAAGCATTTCTCTAGTAACCAACTTATTTTTATTAGTAAATAACATTAGTAATATTCTATACTCTAATCCTGTAAGTTCCACAATTTCACCTTGACTTTTGACTTCTCTATTTTCTGTGTCAATTGTAATTCCTTTACACTCTATTAGATTTTGCACTATCTTGTTATATCTTCTTAGAGCAACTTTTATTCTTGATATTAGTTCTCTTACTTTAAAAGGTTTTACAACATAATCTTCTGCTCCTAAGTCTAATCCTTTTACTACATTAGTTTCTTCATCCCTCGCTGTTAAAAATATTACAGGAACATCATTTTTTTGCTTTATTTCTTTGAATAATTCAAAACCATTTCCATCTGGAAGAGTTATATCCAACAACACTAAATCATATCCATCTTCTTTTTTTGCATCTATTACATTCTTTGCAATTTTTACATTATATTTTTCTTGCTCTAAGGCATATTTTAATCCCATTATTATAGTTTCACTATCTTCAACCAATAAAATTGTAAACATATCAAATTCCTTTCTTACGTATTCCATTATATCAAGAATAGACTTTAGTTTCAATAATTGACCCTTAAATAGCATTCTTAAGTGTCCAATTTGCAAATATTTGTTTTTTATGGTATAATTATAATACTACATTTTTGGAGGTGTGCAGTAATGCTCATTACACAAAATGGCCTTGAATCGGCCGAATCCAGCAAAGAACTTTCCGTTGAGGATATCTTCAATGCACTTATCGGAGCGTTGTACGTTACCAGGATTACTGGTCCTGCAACTGAAACTGATAAGCTACTGATTATCAGCTTTTATGACCAAGTCAAGCGGCTTGGCAAAAATCCTGAGATCTTCTATGGAAAAAAATCTTTCCCGGACCTGGTTATCAAGGACTACTTGAAAGATCACAAACATATCCCTATTGATGTTGATCTCATCTCAATGGATCTTATGTTTGTATCCGAAAGAGTCCGGAACCACAAGAATGTCAGAATGACGCAAGTTACCTTGACATTCGAGAACTCTTCGATTGAAATCGTTGATTTCTCTCCGACCTTCAGTCGATTCATGCGACACTACGTGTTTGAGGATAAGAATCCTTAATCACGTCAGCACAAAGAACCCCGGGCTCGATGACGAGCCTGGGGTTTCTTAATTTATGCAGTTTCTTTTGCTTCTGTTTTTTCTCTTTTTACCTTTTTAGGTTTTTCCTTTTTATTTTCGTCTATAATAACTTCTGGTTTCTCTAGACCTTCTACAGTTGCTTTAGTTATTATACATTTAGCAATCTTTGGATTAGATGGAATTTCATACATTACATCTCTCATTGTTTCTTCCATGATAGAACGTAATCCTCTTGCTCCTGTTTTTCTTTCTATTGCCTTATCTACAATTGATTCTAAAGCATCTTCTTTAAATTCTAATTCAACTCCATCTATTTCTAGCAACTTTTTATATTGTTTTAATAATGCATTTTTTGGTTTTGTCATTATTTCTATTAAAGCTGCTCTATCTAATTCTCTTAAAGTTGCAATTATTGGAAGTCTTCCAACAAATTCAGGAATTAGTCCAAATTTTAATAAATCTTGTGGAAGCATTTGTCCATATATTTGGTATTTATCTATTTCTTTTTCACTTTGAATATTTGCACCAAATCCTATTTCTTTTCTTCCTATTCTTTCTCCAATAATTTTGTCTAAACCTTCAAAAGCTCCTCCGCAAATAAACAATATGTTAGATGTATTTATTTGTAAGAATTCTTGATGAGGATGTTTTCTTCCTCCTTGTGGTGGAACTGATGCAACTGTTCCTTCTATTATTTTTAATAGCGCTTGTTGAACACCTTCACCACTTACATCTCTAGTAATTGATGGATTTTCAGATTTTCTTGATATCTTATCTATCTCATCTATATATACTATTCCTTTTTCTGCTTTTGCAATATCATAATCTGCTGCTTGAATAAGCTTTAATAGTATATTTTCCACATCTTCCCCAACATATCCTGCTTCTGTTAATGTTGTTGCATCTGCTATAGCAAATGGTACTTTTAATATTCTAGCAAGTGTTTGTGCTAAAAATGTTTTTCCACATCCTGTTGGTCCTAATAAAAGAACATTACTTTTTTGAATTTCAACATCATCTGATGTTTCTTCTTCATTATTAATTCTTTTATAATGATTGTATACAGCAACTGATAATGTTTTTTTAGCTTCTTCTTGACCAATTACATATTCGTCTAATATTCCTCTTATTTCTTCTGGAGTAGGTAATTTTTCTTCTTCATTAAGAGTATATGTTTCTTCATCTTCTTCATACTCATCAGTTTCTAATATGTTATTACAAACTTTTATACATTCATCACAAATATATACTCCTGGTCCAGCTACAATTCTGTGAACACTCTCTTGTGGCTTTCCACAGAATGAACATCTAACACTTTGATTTTTCTTTGTCATATTATCTACTCTCCTTTATTTTCTTTTGTCCATAATTCCATCAATTAAACCATATTTTAAAGCTTCTTCAGCTGTCATATAGTGGTCTCTTTCTGTATCTCTTTCAATAACTTCAAGAGGTTGACCTGTTCTTTCACTTAATAGTTTGTTCAATTTTTCTCTTGTTTTGATCATTTGGTCTGCATGGATTTTTATTTCTGTTGCTTGACCAGATAATCCTCCGCCTTGACCACCAATTAGAGGCTGATGTATTAATATTTCTGCATTTGGAGTTGCAAATCTTTTTCCTTTATCTCCTGATGCTAAAAGCACAGCTCCCATACTTGCAGCCATTCCTATACATATTGTTGTTACTGGACATTTGATATAGTTCATTGTATCTACTATACCTAATCCGTCTGTAACAGAACCTCCTGGTGAATTTATATATAATGAAATTTCTTTATCTGGATCTTCTGACTCTAAGAATAGCATTTGAGCTATTACTAAACTTGCTGATGTTTGATTAACATCTTCACTTAAAAATATTATTCTATCTTTTAGTAATCTTGAGAAAATATCATATGATCTTTCTCCTCTAGCTGATTGCTCGATTACATAAGGTACTAAACTATCATTAAATTCTTTCATACTATCAATCCTTTCTTTTTGTACTTAGATATTATATATATTTTTTTCATATATATCAACCTTTTTTATAAAATTTTTATAGGCAAAAAAGTCAGAGATACTCAAATTATCTCCAACTTTTCTTTGTTTTAAACATATTTCTTATTTTTTTGCTATTTTTGCGTTATCTACTATTAGTTTTATTGCTAAATCTGTTTTTGAAGATTCTTCTAAGTATGATTTTAAATCTTCATTTTTTTCTAGCTCTTCTACTTTTTTGTTATATTGTTTAGCCATTTCTTCTATTTTTTCTTTTACGTATTTTTCGTCAGCTTCTATTTTTTCATCTTTGATAATTTGTTCAAGAACTAATCTTGATTTTACATTCTTTTCAGCTTGCTCTTTATATTCTTTTCTTAGGTCTTGTTCTGTTTTACCCATCATTTTTAAATATTGGTCTAAATTTAATCCTTGATATTGTAATCTTTGATCAATATTTTGTTCCATATTGTCTATTTCTAATTCAATCATTCCTTCTGGAATATCTATTTTTGTATTTTCACATACTGCTTCTATTGCTGCGTCTTCTGTTTCGTGTTTTGCTCTTTCTTCATTTTCTTTTTCTTTCTTTTCTTTTATGCTCTTCTTTAATTCTTCAAGAGTATCAAATTCACTAACATCTTTCGCAAACTCATCATCTATTTTTGGTAATTGTTTTTCTTTTATTGTATGTAATTTAATATGGAAAACTGCATCTTTTCCAGCTAAGTCTTTTGAGAAATAGTCTTCTGGGAATTTTACAGTTATGTCTTTTTCTTCATCTATTTTCATTCCAACTAATTGTTCTTCAAATCCTGGAATGAATGTTTTGCTTCCTATTGTTAATTCATGCTTTTCTGCTTTTCCACCTTCGAAAGCAACTCCATCAACGAATCCTTCGAAGTCTATTGTTACTATATCGCCATCTTTAACGGCTCTATCTTCAACTGTTACAATTCTTGAATTATGTTCTGCCATGTGATTTATTTCATGGTTAACATCTTCATCAGTTACTTTATATTCTATTTTCTTTAAAGGTATTTCTTTATATTTTCCTAATTTAACTTCTGGTTTTGTTGCAACTGTTGCTGTGAATATTAGTTCTTTTCCTTTTTCCATTTGAACTATGTCTATTTGTGGTCTACTTGCAACTTCTATTTTATTTTTCTTTACTTCTTCATCATAAACAGTTGGTGCTAATTCATTAAATGCATCCTCATAAAAAATATTATCTCCATAATATCTTTCTACTATTTTGAAAGGTGCTTTTCCTTTTCTAAAACCTGGAATGTTAAAGTATTTTGCACTTTTTTTGAATACATCCATTATGGCTTCTTCAAATCTTTCAGCTTCTACTGTGAAAGTTAATTTTAATTCATTTTTATTTTCTGTTTTTTCTTGTTTTAAGCTCATTATTAATCCTTCCTTTTCTCATAAAATGCTATATTATTATATCACAAATTTTACATAAATCAAGGGGTTAACGCTAATTTGTAGAAACTAAATTAAAACTTTGTTACAATTTAGAGCAAGTATGAAATGCTTTAAAATTGTATATTCAAAGATTTTTTGTTTCTTGCTGTCGGACGTAAAGTCCTCCAAACTGCGCGAAACTGCAAAATCTTGAATATACAATTGTATGAATTTAATAAGAAGCTGTGAATAGTAACTATTTATCCTATTTTATTAGAAAATTTTAATTTTTTTTCATCAAATATTATTGATTTCGGTATTTTTTTTGACACTATTTTCACATAATTTAATATTAATTTTCTGCAATTATACCTTTTTAGCACACCTATTTGAGAATTTAATCTCTCTAAAATATTTTCCTGATTATTCTTATTAACTTGTTTAGCCTTAGTTATAACTCTAATAATTGTAGTTTTTTTCGGCTTTTGGTATCCATAAGGATATGAGACTTTTCCTAGAAAAGGAACTCCATGATATGCAGTATCTATTTTAGTCTTTTTTAGGCTTAATGTTTGATGCGTTTCACTAAGTTTTGCGATTATTTTAGATAAACTTTTTTTTAATTTATTTTTGTCTTCTGATACAATTACAATATCATCTACATATCTAACATATTGTTTCAAATCAAGTTCTTCTACTACGTAATGGTCAAAATTACTTAAATTAAGGTTACTTCCAGCCTGTGCAGTTAAGTTACCAATAGCCATTCCATAATCAGAATATGGATTCATTTTCCTTCTTTCAGGTACCATTTTTCTTAATTTTTCATCGCATTTATAAAAGCAGTTTAATGATGGATTATTTTTGAATATGATTGGAGTTAAATATAGGAGTATCAGTTTATGTTTACCTTTGTATTTTTCTTTTATTAGATTAGTAAATTTTTCTGAAATTTGATTTCTGTCTATTGACATAAAATAACCAGACAAATCAATTTTTAAGAAATAGCAATCTTTTTTACCTTTATTTGATGTTTCTAATAAATAGTTTTTTAAAAGATTTAGTGCATAATCAGTTCCTTTACCATTTCTACATGAGCAACATCCTTCAACCAGTTCATTTTCTAGTATTTCCTCTATTTCGTTCATATAAAAGTGCTGAACAACTCTGTCACCAAATTGTGCAGCATATATTTCTCTTAAAGCTGGGTCTGTAACAACATAACAGTTAGATTGTTTTGGAATATATTTTCTTTGATTTAAGTTGTCCAATATTTCCATTAAATTTTTGCATAATTCATCATTTACAAAACTGTATGTTCCTATTTTCCTTTTTTTATTCTTTAAGCAAGAAATATATGCTGCATATAATTCATCAAATGTTAAATTATCTTCCATAGCCAACCACTTCCTTAAAAATTTTAATATAATGAAACTCGCCGCCAGACGCACGTAGTTAGTGTTGTTCACATTGTTGTTGTTAATGTTGCCGTTGTTAAAGTTCGCGTTATAAGCGTTGTTAGTATTGTTCTGCGAAGACGACCAGCACCACGAACTAAGATACTCAACAACCAGCCTGCCTATTTCTTTTATATATTTCTTGATTTATCTTTTTTGTGGCCTCTTCTATTTTTGTTTGAGTCCAATGATTTTTCTTTACTTTTTCTGTTTGCTCCATTTTTTTATTCTTTCTATACAATTTTTTAAATACTTGGTCAAACCAAAATCTTCTTACGAAGCTTTTTTCGGTTTGACCTTTCGCCCGTTATTTACATAACGTGCGATTTTTCTTTCTAATTTTTTACAAAATTAGAAAGTCGCCGCCAGACGCACGTAGCGAGTGCCGCGCACATTGTAGTCGTTAATGTAGCCGCCGAGAAAGCTCGCGACATAAGCGTCGTAAGTACCGTTCTGCGAAGACGACCAGCACCACGAACTAAGACCGTAGTCGTCATAATTGCTTGACGTAATATTTAGTGGTTCTAGTACCTCTCCTCCAAATGCTGCCCATTCTGATTTTGATGGAACGAACCATCCTTTTTCTATTTTGCTTTTTCCATCTTCTTCTTTTGTCTGGATTATTCCCCACATATCATTTGCATTTTGATTTCCGTATTCTGGTACATTCCAACTTGCTATCATTCTATTTGTATTTTTTCTTCCTGTTGGTTCCTCTCCAGCTTTTGCAAAGTCATTTTCTGTATTACCTACATTATACTGACTGTCTAAGTTTCCATATGCTTCTTTATACCAATAATGTGTGTTAGCATCAAAATCATCCAATGCCATTACATAAAATCTTTCATTTCCTTGGCTTCCTTTTACTGGCGCTACTACTTTTCCAGTTCCAAAGTCATCTGTTACTTCCTCTTCTTTTACATAATATTCTTTAAATCCACTCTCTACTGGAATTGTATAACCTCCCCAGCTATCTCCCCAATTTCCATCTCCAGTATTTCCTCTAGCTAGGTCCGCAAATATTATTCCATCTACTGTTCCATTATCATCTATATCTGCATAATAGCATGTTCCACTTTCTGTTTCTGGAAATTTCTCTATTTCTACCCTTGTTCCTGTTATTTTTACCCCATTTACATACGCTGTTTTTCCTAATGCTATATCCTCTGGAGTTGCATTAGCATCAGATGTATCTAGTACTTCTAATGTTCCTGTTATTCCACCTATTGTTATTCCCTTTTTTATATTATTCGCTATTAAACTTGAATTTGTATTTTCTCCTGCTAAATAGTTTTCTACTTTTGCTTGTTGTTTTACTACTACATTTCTTATTAGTATACTTCCTATTATTATTACGATTAAAACTATTACTGTAATTAATATTATTAATCTCTTTTTCTTATCATCTTGCATTTTAATTTGTTTTTTCATTTTTTTCCTCCATTGTAATTTTATTTGTTTTCCATAACAAAAAAGCCATATACTTTAAACAAATTTTAGGTTTGCTTAAAATACATAGCTTTTTTTCTATGTTTGTTTTTTATTTTATTAAATCTTACGATATATATATATATATATACAGACCCAAGGCTTTCAGCAATTTTCATATTCGTTTTTGCCTTTCTTTTTTTAATATTCAACACTATTTTACATTTTTAAAAGAAGTTTGTCAACTATTTTTTTATAAATATAAAATTTGTATTTTTTATAAATATAAAATTTGCGTATAGTTTGTTATAAGCCTTTTATCTCTTCTTCACTCAATCCTGTTATTTCCTCTATATCTTCCTCTTTCATTCCTTTTTCTTTCATTTTTTTTGCAATTTGCATTTGTTTTGATTTTTTTCCTTCTGCAATTCCAGCCTTTTTGCCCTTTATAATTCCTTCTTCTATCCCAGCTTCTCTTGCTCCGGCCATTCCACTATCATAATTGTATTTTGCCATTAGTCTTGCTTCATATAATTCTCTTTCCTTTGGGTCCATACTCATTTCATCTACTAATATTCCTGCTTTTTTTACTTCTTCATTCTTATCCTCTGCCATTTTGAT
>CALXVF010000031.1 GCA_944391895.1 uncultured Clostridia bacterium | reverse complement strand
CTTCCTATCCAAAATCCATGGTATTTTTTTATACTTTCACTCATAGCTTTATATTCTGCTACCATGCTATCTGCCATAGCTTTCGTGCTTTCAAATCCTAATACGTCTTGATAATATTGTGGGTCTGTATCATTATTACTTAATACATCTGGCTCTCTTATTCCACTTGTTCCTGGAGCTCCTGGTGAATATGAACTTGAATCACTACTTCTCACTCTTAATTTACTGTATATACTTGTTTGCGTTGTTACTCCTGTTAATGTTGCTGTTTTTTCTTCAAACATTGTACTTGGGTCATCTACTGGCACCCATACGAATTCATTTGTTCCATCTGTTATTACTATTCCGTCATCTACTACTGTATTTGAATCTTCGGCTACCCCAAAATCTTTTGGGATTGTTACCTCTTTTCCATTATCATCTTGTATAGTTTCGGTTTTATCAAATTTATCTCCGCCTACTACATCTGCGACTTTCTTTGGTCCTTGATTTTTTGTATAGTCATCTATAAAATTAACTACACCATTCATTTCATGTTGTTCATTTACTTCTGCTTGTTGCCATTTTTCTGTTGCATCTTGTGCTCTTGTAAATATTCCGTTATCTCCTATTGTTAAGTTTATTGCTACTGCTGCTAATATTAATAGTACTATTATTGTAACGACCAATGCTATCAAGGTTATTCCGCTTTATTTCTTTTTTTATTTTGTTAATATTCGTTATTTTTTTCTTACTTTTCATTAGATTACTCCTTTCTTTTGTTTTCAGTTTTTGCTTTTCATCTATTTTCTTTTGATTTGATTATACCCATTTTTCACAAATAGTATGTATACACTTTTCTTTTTTTGAATATTAACTTTTTCAATGTACTTTTACTATTTGCTCAAAATAGATTTAATCATTATCATTTTACATATATAATTTTATTTAGTCAAGTATTTTTTATTAATTCCCATAATAACTATCTATCAACATTTGCTTTATCTCATTAACAAGCGGAACTCTAGGGTTTGCAGATGTGCATTGGTCTTCGAAAGCTCTATCTGCTAAAATATCTACTTTTGCCATAAATTCTTTTTCATCTATTCCCGCTTCCTTGAATGACTTTGGTATTCCAACATCTTCTCTTAATTTATTAACTTCCTTAATTAAAGACTCTAGTCCTTCATCATCTGTATATGCTGGGAAGTTCATTCTTCTAGATATTTCTGCGTATTTATGTTTTGCAATATAGTATTCATATTTAGGGAATGATACAAATTTAGTTGGTGCATCTACACCATTATATTTTATAACATAAGGTAAAAGTATTGCATTTATTCTACCATGTGGAAGGTGGAATTCTGCTCCTATCTTATGTGCCATTGAGTGGCAAACTCCTAAAAATGCATTTGTAAATGCCATTCCTGCAATTGTACTGCTATTGTGCATTTTTTCTCTAGCATATCTATTAGTTCCATCATTATATGCATCTCTTAAGTTCTTAAATACCAACTCTGATGCCTTTTCAGAAAGTCCATCTGTATAATCTGATGCCATATTAGATACATAAGCTTCTAATGCATGTGTTAAAACATCCATTCCAGTATCTGCTGTTACACTTTTTGGAAGGCTCATAACTAAATCAGTATCAACTATTGCTACATTTGGAGTTAATTCATAATCTGCTAAAGGATATTTTTTATTTTTCTCTTTATCTGTAATTACTGCAAAAGATGTTACTTCTGAACCTGTTCCTGATGTAGTTGGTATTGCTACCATTTGAGCTTTTACACCAAGTTTAGGGAACTTATATGTTCTTTTTCTAATATCCATGAATTTTAACTTCATACCTTCTATATCTGCTTCTGGATGCTCATAGAAAAGCCACATTCCTTTTGCTGCATCTATTGGGCTTCCTCCTCCTATAGCTATTATTACGTCTGGTCCAAAGTTATTCATCATTTCTACACCTTTTTTAATTGTATCAAATGATGGGTCTGATTCTACATCAGCAAAAATTTCTGAATGTACATATTTTTCTCTTTTTCTTAGATAATATAAAACTTTATCTACATATCCTAAACTTACCATAGCTTTATCTGTTACAATAAATGCTCTTGAAATATCTGGCATTTTTTCTAAATATCCAAGTGAACCTGCTTCAAAATATATTTTATTTGGAACTTTAAACCATTGCATATTAACTCTCCTTTTTGCTAGTCTTTTTACATTTATTAAATTTACACTAGACACATTTGAAGTTGTAGAATTTCCTCCAAATGTTCCACAGCCAAGTGTAAGAGATGGCATATTTGTATTATATATATCTCCTATCGCTCCATGTGATGATGGTGAGTTTACAATGATTCTTCCTACTTTTACTCTATTTGAAAATTCTTTTATAACCTCTTCATTTTCAGAATGTATAACTGCTGAATGTCCCATTCCTCCAAATTCTATCAATTTTTCTGCTAGGGATATTCCTTCTTTTGAATCTTTAACTATATAATATGCTAAAACTGGACTTAATTTTTCTTTAGAAAATGGATATTCTATTCCTACACCATTTTCTTTTAAAACTAATACTTTTGTATTTTCTGGAACTTCTATATCTGCCATTTTTGCTATATTATATGGAGATTTTCCAACTACAAAACTATTTAGTTTATCTTCATCAAACATTTTCTCTCTTAAATTTTTTGTTTCTTCTTCATTTAAGAAATAACATCCAGCTTTTCTCATTAAATCTTCAAATTCTTCATGTATTTCTTCATCTACAATTACTGATTGTTCAGATGCACATATCATTCCATTATCAAAAGATTTTGACATTACTAAATCATTTACAGATGTTTTTAATTTTGCTGACTTTTCTATATAGCAAGGCACATTTCCTGGTCCTACACCTAAAGCTGGCTTTCCACAAGAATATGCTGCTTTAACCATACTTGTTCCACCTGTCGCTAATATTAAATTTACGTCTGGATGATTCATAAGCATATTAGTAGCAGTTATTGATGGTTTTTCAATCCATAAAATACAATTTTCAGGTGCTCCTGCTTTTATTGCCGCATCCCTTACTATTTCTGCTGCTTTAGCACTACAGTTTTGAGCTCCTGGATGGAATCCAAATATAATAACATTTCTTGTTTTTGCAGAAATAAGAGATTTAAACATTACTGTTGATGTTGGGTTGGTAACAGGTGTAACTCCTGCTATAATTCCAACAGGTTCTGCTATTTCTTCGTATCCTTCTTCTTCATTTTCAGAAATTGTTCCAACAGTTTTATCATATTTTATGCTATGGTAAATGTACTCTGTTGCAAACATATTCTTAGTTATTTTATCTTCATATATTCCTCTTCCAGTTTCTTCAACTGCAAGTTTAGCAAGTTCCATGTGATGCTCTTCTCCAGCCATGGACATTGCTTTTATTATTCTATCGACATCTACTTGAGATAATTTCATGTATTCTTTTGATGCTTTTTTAGCTCTTTTTACTAAGTCATCTATCATTAATTTTATCTCTTGCTTTTCTTCCTCAGTAATTTCCTTTCCCATACTTTTCCTCCTCGTATCTTAAAATTTTCTTCTTAAAGTTTATGCACTAATTATATAAATAATTATATAAAAAGGCAATAGTAGATTATAATATTATCTTTCTTGGCTATCATCTTCTCTATTTCGTTCTTCTAATTTCAATTCTGCTTCTTTAAGCCATGTAATATATAAATCTATTTTGTCACAACTACTCATTGCTGCTTCCATCAATTCTCTTTTTTTCCTTCTTAAAGCATCTTGCACTTCTCTTGCCATTTGTGGTTTTTGCAACGCTTCTACAAGTTCTTCTTCTAATTCTTCAAACCTTACTCTTTTTTCGGCCTTTTCAGATTCTAGCTCTTCGTCATCCTTTTCTTCTTCAGCAGTATACGCCCTATTTCTTACTCTTTCATCTATTGCACTAATTTGATGGTCTAAGTAAGTCATCTCATCTAGCGTTTTTTGTTTTTCTTTTAATATTTCTTCTATTCTTCCCATATCATTTTATTCCTTCCATTAATCTCCACATACCTTTTTTCTCTGGAAAATCTACAAATGTCATCTCTTGTTTAGTAATTGGATGTTCTATCGTTAGTTTATATGCCCATAGGCAAATACCAGTTCCTGCACCTCTTCCATGGTATTTATTATCTCCATATATAGCATGCATTCTACTAGATAACTGTACTCTAATTTGATGATGTCTTCCTGTATGAAGATTGATCCTTAATACTGAAAGATTTTGGGTTTCATCATATTTTAGTACTTCATAGGCTAAAATTGCTTGTTTTGCATTTTTCTTGGTAGATTTTACTACATAGCTTGTGTTTTTCTTTTCATCTTTCCACAAATAATCTACAAGTGTATCTTGATTTTTCTCCATTTTTCCATTGCAAATTACCAAATATTCTTTTTTGAAAGTTTTATTTCTTACTTGTTCACTAAGTCTTGATGCAGCCTTCGATGTTTTTGCAAATACCATAACTCCACCAACAGGTCTATCTAGTCTATGTACTAATCCTAAATATACATTTCCTGGTTTGTTATATTTTTCTTTTAAATAACTTTTTATAATGCTAAGCATGTCCACATCTTCAGTTTTATCTGCTTGTGATGGAATATTTACCATTTTTTCTACTACTATTATGTGATTATCTTCATATATTACTTTCATGGGATTTTTATTCCTCCCATCTTCCATAAATACCACATGGCAATATTAGTTTTGAATTTGTCATTGGAAGTCCAATTTCTCCATTACTAAATTTTCCATTCACTTTTTTAGGAATATTTATTCTTAATAGATTTTCTAACACCTGGCTAGAAATTCCAGTTGTATATGAATTAATTAAAAAGAATAATGGTTTATCTGACAAAACATTCATGCAAAGTTCTATTAAAGGTGCAATATTTTCTTCAAATTTCCAAACTTCTCCGTTTGCACCTCTTCCATAAGAAGGTGGATCCATTATTATTCCATCATATTTATTTCCTCTTCTTATTTCTCTATTTACAAATTTTACAACATCATCTATTAAAAATCTTACTGGTCTATCTTTTAAACCTGATGTAGCAACATTTTCTTTTGCCCATTCACACATTCCTTTTGAACTATCAACATGGCAAACAGAAGCTCCTGCTTTTAAACATGCAACAGTAGCTCCTCCTGTGTAAGCAAATAAATTTAATACTTTTATTTCTCTTTTACTTCCTTTTATTTTATTCATCATCCAGTCCCAGTTAACGGCCTGTTCTGGGAAAATGCCAGTATGTTTAAATCCCATTGGTTTTATATTGAATGTTAAGTCTTTATATGTAATTTTCCATGATTTTGGAACCTGATTTTTATATGTCCAACTTCCACCACCTGTAGAACTTCTTACATATCTGGCATCTGCCTTTTTCCATTTTTCTGGAAAAGTTTTTTCTTTCCAAATAATTTGTGGGTCAGGTCTAATTAAAGTTATATTTCCCCATCTTTCTAATTTTTCTCCATTTGCCATATCTAATATTTCGTAATCTTGCCATTTATTTGCTACTTCCATTTTTCCTCCATTATAAGGTTCCTAATAGTTGTATAAATTGATAAAGTAAAGCAAAAAGTATTGCTTGTACAATAACTGAACATACTACTAAACCTGTTATAATTTTTTTACTCATAATTTTCCCCCTTGTAATTAGTTTCAATACTAATTATATTCTGGGAGCTTTTTAAATATTACTTAAATCGTCTTTTATTTTTCGTGCTAATTCTTCATTTATACCTTTGACTTTTGTAATTTCTTCTATATCTGCTTCTTTTATTTTTTGCACACTTCCGAATTTCTTTAATAAAAGTGCTTTTTTAGTAGTTCCTATTCCTTTTATATCGTCCAATGCAGATTTACTCATAGATTTATCTCTTAAGAATTTATGATATCCTATTGCAGTATCATGAACCGTGTCTTGGAATTGAGTTATTAAATTAAACATATCTTCTGAAATTTCTATTTCATTTCTATTTTCATCTATTAGCGCTCTAGTTCTATGTTTATCGTTTTTTACCATTCCAAATACTCTTATGTCAAGGCTTTTTCCACTTTCTATTTCCAAATTGTGGATAGCTTTTAAAATTGCTCTTATTTGTGTAATACCTCCATCTGCAAATATAACATCTGGTAGTTTTCCAAATCCATCATCTTCTTTATCTATTGAATGTCTTAGTCTTCTAGTTACTACTTCCTCCATACATCTTGGGTCATCTTGTTCAAATACTGTTTTTATTTTGAATCTCCTAGACAAATTCTTTTTAATAACTCCATCTATCATTACACACATTCCAGCAACCATATATGTTCCTGAAATATTTGAAATATCAAAACATTCTATTCTTCTAGGTAATCTATCTAATTTTAGTGCTTCCTTCATATCTACAATGATATGTTGGTTACTTTTTTGTTTATTCTTTAATGTGATTTCGGCATTGTTTTCAGCCATTTCAACTAGTCTTAATTTTTCTCCTTTTTGTGGAACTTTTATTTCAACTTTTCTTTCTGCCATTTGTGTTAACCATATTTCTAAAAGTTCTCTATCTTCTAAATCTTCTTTTATCATGATTTTATTAGGTAAAAAACTTCTTCCAACATAGTATTGTTTTATGAAGTCAGATATTATTTCCTTATCTTCTTCATCATTTAATCCTTTTAGGAAGAAATGGTCTCTTCCTACCATTTTACTATTTCTTACATAAAAGATTTCTATGCAAATTTCATATTCATCTCTAAATAATCCTATAACATCAATATCATTTTCAGATATATTTGAAACTTTTTGTTTTTGTGAAATTCTTTCTACTGCATTTATTTGGTCTCTTATTTCTGCTGCTTTTTCATATTCCATATTTTTGGCTGCTATTTCCATTTTTTCTTGTAATTCTTTTTTTACATTATCTGTTTTTCCTTCTAATATGGATATGATTTGGTCAATTTGCTTGTGATACTCTTCCTTTGTAATATATCCCATACATGGTGCAGAGCATCTTTTTATATGATAATTTAGGCAAGCTCTATCTTTATATTTAAAACTTTTGCATTGTCTAATCTTAAATTTTGATTTTATGAATTCACACATTTCTTTCGCAGCCCCAGAATTCGGATACGGTCCAAAATACTTTGCTCCATCGTTCAATATTTTTCTAGTCATATATACATCTGGAAAATCTGCTTTTACATTTATTTTTATATATGGATATGTTTTATCATCTTTAAGAAGAACGTTAAATTTAGGCATATTCTTTTTTATTAGATTACATTCTAATACTAAAGCTTCTGCCTCATTGTCGCAAACTATATATTCAAAATGGTCTATTAACGCTACCATGTTTTGTATTCTTTGAGTTTTCTTATTTTTTCTAAAATATTGAGTTACTCTTCGTTTTAATGATATAGCTTTACCAACATATATTATTGTGTCATTTTTATCATGCATTATATATACGCCAGGCTTATCTGGTAGCTTTTTTAGCTCTTCTTCTATATTAAACATTTCTCTTTCCTTCCAACAAAATTATACCATATGAGCGGAGTAAAAACAAGGTACATGGGAATTCAAAAAAGAACTATTATTAGTAGTTCTTTCTCTATTTATTATTTTCATTATCTAAAATTTTCTGAATGTTTTCCTTTAATTCTAAAATATCATTATTAATAATATACCATATACTTTTTAAATTTATCCCTTCGTAATCATGAACAATTCTATTTCTTAATCCTTTTATCATTTTCCATTCTATATTATCATATCTTTTCATGGTATCATTTGAAATATTTTTTACTAATTCACCTATTTGACTAATAGAGAAAACCGTTGCATCTACAGTCTTATTATCATTACAAAATGATTCAAAATTATACCCTTTTGTATACTCTATAGCTTTATCTATATATTCAATCATCTTAATAAAAGAGATATATTCTTTACTTTTCATATACAACAACTCCTGTTTTTTTAATTTCATTATCTATTTTCGAATTTTCTATTATTTCTGTTTTTTCAAATGCATCAACATTTTTATTAAAAGCTTCTTCTATTTTTGTAATCAAGCTATATAATTTGAAACCTTTTAAAGTATCTTTTGTATCAATTATAAAGTCCAAATCACTATTTTTTGTTGCGCAATTTTTAGCATAAGAGCCAAATAAAACCACACTATATACAGGCATATTTTTTAAAACTTTTACTAATATAGCTTTAATTTCATCTATTGTATATATTTTCTCACTCATTACTTACCTCTTCTTTCTCTCATATCTTCCTACATTATTATACCATAATTTTTTTAAAATTCCTATCTTTATCAAATTTTTTATTTACTTTTTATAGCATATCCCATTTTATTTTTGAATATATTTATATCATGAGAAATTTTAAGTTTTATTGTATTTCTTTAAAGAGAAATATTTTACCAATTTTATTTTTATTATTTATAGTTTTTCTACTAATATTTTCTAACAGTAATTTAGTAGCTACTAAATCTGGACTTAGTTTATGGGCTAATTCAGTAGTCCCATCATTATTTCCGTTCTTGGTAGCAACTGAACTTTTGAGTTATACCAACGTAGTTAATTTTATAGGTAGAAAATTGGACAGATTTATGAAACCTATTTTTAATGTTCCAGGAATTAGTGCATATCCATTTGTTCTTGGAATGATTAGTGGATATCCAGTAGGAGCTAAAACTGTCTGTCAGATTTATAGAGAAGGACTTTGTTCAAAAAAAGAAGCAGAATTTATGCTAGCTTATACTAATAATTCTGGTCCATTATTTATTGTTGGAACTGTTGGTATATCTATGTTTGGAAGTACTACAATTGGTTTAATTTTATTATTTACTCATATTCTAGCATCTATTTCAGTTGGAATTATTTTAGGAAAGTTTTTGAAAAAAGATAGTGTTTCTATTCAAAATAGAATTATAAAAAATAATAGAAAAACTATTACCTTCTCTTCTTTAGGTGAAGTCTTGGGTAATAGCATTATGAGTAGTATAAAAACAATTTTAATGATTGGCGGTTTTGTAGTTATATTTTCAGTAATTATTTCTATACTTAAAAATTCAGGATTACTAAATTTTATATCACACATTTTTGGTGACTCTGAATTCATATCTGGTATTATAACAGGAATCATTGAGCTTACAAATGGTCTAAATGTTATTAGTAATATTCATGTAAAGCAAATTTCAATAAATATATTAATATGCTCTTTTCTATTAGGTTTTGCTGGCTTTTCTATTATGCTTCAAATATTAAGTGTAGTGTCTAAAGAAAAACTTTCTATAAAGCCATATGTTATTGGAAAGATTATGCAAGCAATACTTGCAGCATTATATACTTTCGTAATTTTACAACTACCATTCTTTAATTTTAATTTATAAAAATGGTTACTGTATAAGACATTATTATTTGTATATTTAAAATTTTGCAGTACCGCGCAGTTTGGAGAAACGCAATCGTTTCGACAGCAAGGTACAAAAAATTTTTAAATATACAATTATAATATACATAGTCCTAAACAGTAACTATTTTTATTTTTCTATTTCCTCTATAATCTCTTTTCCAGTCATTTCACAAGGAATACGACACTCATTTCATATTTTTAATAGTATATTTATAATCTTTAGAATCTATAATTGATGTTCCTGCTACAGCAATAGTAGTTCCAGTTTCTTTCACTTGTTTTGCATTTTCTAAATTAATTCCACCATCAACTTCTATTTCTGTTTCCAATTCTAATTCATCTATTATTTTCTTAGCTTCTTCTATCTTTGAAATTGTATTTTCTATAAATTTCTGTCCACCTTTTCCAGGTTCAACAGACATTATAAGAAGCATATTTATTTTTGGCAAAAATTCTTTTATTTCTTCTATGCTAGTATTTGGTTTTATAGCAAGACCTACTTTACAATCATATTCTTTAATATAATTTATAAATTTATTAACTTCTTCCTTATCTTTGCAAGCTTCATAATGAAATGTTATAATATGAGGATTAAATATAACATAACTATCTATATATTCTTTTATATTAGATACCATAAAATGTACATCTATTGGTATATTTGTAATCTGATTTAGATATTCGCAATATTTTCTCATTTTCTCAGATGTATCATTTTCTACAAATCTTCCATCCATTACGTCTATATGAAAATAATCTGTATGAGCTACTTCTAAATCATATATTGTTTGAACTATCTTATTTTCTTCTACATTCAAAAGTGATGTTGATATTTCCATTAATCATATCTCCTTTTATACTTTTCTTTTAATTCTTCATATATTTTTTTATAATTGCTATATCTTGATTCTGATATCTTTCCTTCTTCTACGGCTTTTTTCACATTGCATTCTTTCACATCTTCAAATACGTGGCTACATCCTACATATTTACAATCTGAAATATATGTCCTAAACTCTTTAAATTCTTTGTCTAAATTTGTATATTCTATTTCTGTAATATCAAAAGTTGAAAATCCTGGCGTATCAGCTATAAATGTATTTTTTTCTAGTTCATATAATGTTACTGCTGTTGTTGTATTTTTGCCTCTTTTATTTTTTGTACTTATTAGTCCTTCTTCAGTTATATCTTTTTCAAACAAAGCATTTATTATTGTAGATTTTCCTACTCCGGAATTTCCTGAAAATACAGATTCTTTATTTTTCAAACATTCTTTTAATTCATCAAGTCCGATTCTATTTTTTGCCTGCATTTGTACTGTTTTATATCCTACTTCTTTGTATAGCTTTGCAAGATTTTCTCCACTTTCCAAATCGCACTTATTAAAAACAATTATACTTTCTACTCCTAGATTTTCTGCGAATGCAAGTTGTTTATCTAATAGTAAAATATCTGGTTTGGGATCTTTCATTGAAAGAACAAAAACAATTTGCTCTATGTTAGCAATTCTAGGTCTTTTTATATAGTTTTTTCTTTTTTTAATATTTTTTATTTCTTTTTTCTCTATTTTTACTATATATGCAACCCTTTGAGTTATTTCATCCTTATTGACTTTT
>CALXVF010000030.1 GCA_944391895.1 uncultured Clostridia bacterium | reverse complement strand
ATGTTACAACAAAGATATATTAAATATTTAAAAAAGCATATTGAGCTATCTGAGAAAGAAATTGAAAGAACTAAGGATGACCCTAGAATTAATAAACTATCTCATTATTACTATGATAGATATTCCAATGATTTACATATATTCAAAGATGTATACAATTGTAATCTTATTTCTGCTTTTAAGAAATTTCAAGATTTAGGAGTTTTAGAAATTATAGGATGTGGAGCCACTCATGGTTATTTCCCTATTTTATATGTTAATGAAAAAACTGTAAGAGCTCAAATTGCTTTAGGTGTTCAAACATATAATAAATATTTTGACAAACCTATTCGTGGTTTTTGGCTTCCTGAATGTGGATATGTTCCAGAAGCAGACAAATATTTAAGAGAATTCGGTGTTCAATATGTTTTAACAGAAACTCATGGTATTTTATATGCTGACCCAACACCTATTTATGGTACTTATGCTCCAATAATTTCTCCTGATGGAGTAGTAGCATTTGGTAGAGATCTAGAATCTTCAAGACAAGTTTGGTCATCTATTAATGGGTACCCTGGAGATTTCAACTATAGAGAATTTTATAGAGACATTGGATATGATGCTCCATACGATTATATAAAGCCATATATTGCTTCTAATGGAGTTAGAGTATCTACTGGTATTCGTTATCATAGAATAACTGGAAAAACGGAAAATAAAGACATTTATGATTTACAGTGGGCTCATGATTCAGTTAATAAGAATTCTGGACATTTCTTTGATTGTAGAAATGCTCAAATAGAATATTTATCTTCTCATATGGAAAAACCTCCTATTATAGTTTGTCCATATGATGCAGAGCTTTATGGTCATTGGTGGTATGAAGGTCCTGATTTCTTATATACTTTAGCTAAAAAAGTTTATTATGATGATTGCAATTTTAAACTAATTACACCTGGAGAATATATTGACAAATATCCTAATATTCAAGTATCTACTCCTTGCCGTTCAAGTTGGGGTGCTAAAGGATATTCTGAAGTATGGCTTAACCCATCAAATGATTATGTTCATAAACATTTACATGTAGCAGGAGATAGAATGTGTGAATTAGCTCATAAATTTCCTAATGAGCCAAAGGACTCTTTGAAACGTAGAGTTTTAAATCAATGTGTTAGAGAATTGGTTTTAGCACAAAGTAGTGACTGGTTATTTATTATAACTAATGGAACAATGGTTGATTATGCTAAGAAAAGAATTAAAGACCATATTGGTCGTTTTACGAAATTATATAATTGCCTAATTAATAACGAAGAAGTTGATGAAAGATTCTTAAAAGACGTTGAAGAGAAAGATTGCATATTCCCTGAAGCAGATTATATGCTTTATTATTAAAAAATGAGAATATATTTTTCATTTCTCTCTGTGAGGACACAGAGGTCAGCTCACTGCCGTTCACCTTAAATGAAAAAATATATTCTCTTTTTTTATATAATTACTCTACTATTTCAAGTTTTAGCGTATTTAGTAATTTGCCTGGGTTTGTAGCTACTATAGTTTCATCTGTTGACATAGTTATAATAACGGTATCATTTGCTTTTAAACCATTTATATTTATTTCTTTTCCATCACCGTCTAAGATTGTTGTATTGTTTAAATAGACATACATTTCCCCTGACATTCCTTCACCTTCGCTCTCCGGAACATTTACTAAAATCCTCTCCTCTTCAGAACTCACTTCTAAAATTGTTGCCTCAAATGAATATTCTTTAGAATTTTTATAAATATGTATTCCTATAATTGCTAATACAGCAATTAATACTATGATAATTATTACAGTTAATATTTTATTTACTCTCATATTTTTTCTCGTGTTATTAATATATAAACACGAATCCCCTTTCTTTAATTAATAATTTTATATTACCTCTATTTGCGACTTTTAGCAATAGTAAATTTGTTTTACAATATAAAAAAAATAGTCAGACTATTTCTGACCACTTTTAATTATTTTAATTCTCTTCTATCTTGTGAAATTTCTTTTAAAGTCTTTTCTAAAGACTTTTCTAATTCAGCCAAAATATTATCTGCATACTCTTTTGCACCTTGTGTAATTTGTCTTGAGTTTTCATTTGCAGCTTCCATAATTTGATTTTTTTGTTCATAAGCTTTTTTTGTAATCTCATGTTCATCAATCATTGCAATTATTCTATTTTCTGCCTCTTTTACAACATCGTCAGCTTCTTTGCTAGCTTCAGCTAATATTCTTTCTCTTTCTTCTCTTACCCATTTTGCCTGTTTCAAATCTTCTGGTAATTTTAATCTTATTTCCTTAATTAAATCTAAAATTTCATCTTGCTCAACCATTATCTTGCTTGTAAATGGTACTTTTTTAGAATTTTCAATTAGCTCTTCTAGTGTTTCTAATAATGTAAATATCTCCATTCTTAGTTCCCTCTCTTTTTAATAAAGATTAAGTTTGCTCTACCATATTTCCTTTTATCTATTATTTCTAATTCTTTTATATTTTCTATTTGTTCCATATCTCTTTTTAATTCATCAGTTTCTACAATTATTAAACTTGTATTATCTATTAATTCTAAATCCAAAATTTCTTTTATCGCTTTTTCTGTTAAATCTAATTTATATGGTGGATCCAGAAATATAATATCTAATTTGTCTTGTATTCCTTTTAAAGCAACTTTATAGTCTTTATTTATAATTATTGCATTTTTAATTAGTTTTGTTTTTTCTAGGTTTTGTTTTAAAATTTTTATTGCTTCTAAATTTATCTCACAAAAATATGCTTTTTCCGCACCTCTGCTTAATGCTTCTATTCCTAAAGCTCCACTTCCTGCAAATAAATCTAGTACTACTTTTCCTTTTAAATCATTTTGTATAATATTAAATAGTGATTCTTTTACTCTATCTAATGTTGGTCTAGTATCTAAACTTTCTATTGAACTTATTTTTGTACCTCTTGCTACTCCACTAATTACTCTCATATTACTATTTTATCTATATTTCCCCTCTTGTCAATATAATTAACGAAATTGTAATATTTCCTTAATATCTATGTAATACAGCCATTTTACCACAAATTTCACATAAAATAAAGAGATATATGCAATAAAATACGCATACATCTTACTTTTTATTACAATTTTGTAATTTACAATAAAAAATATATAGTTTTAATTCAAGGGGAGCGATAGCGAACCGTACGGGGCGTCCCTGCTCTGGGAATTTAAAACTATATATTTTTTTATTAGTCATCTTTATTTACATCTTTTAATAATTCCAATTGAGATATAAGTAGAGATTCCATTTTTGCCTTATATACATCAAATTGTTTTGTAAGTTCTTCTAATTCTTTTCTTTTTTCTGTTACTTGAATATCTATATTATTTGTAATCTGTCTAGCACTACTTTCAGCTTCTCTTATAATTTGGTCAGCTTGTTTTTGTGCAGCATTTTTAACCTCATCAGCAGCAGATTGTGCCATAAGTAATGTATTTTGTAAAGTTGATTCAATTTGAGTGTATCTTTCCATTTTAGCATTTAATTCATCTACTTCTTTTTCACTCTCTGATACTTTTTTATATATTATGGTGTAGTCTTTTGTTAGTTCATCTAAAAATTCATCTACTTCTTCTGGATCATATCCATTTAAAGTTTTCTTAGAGAATCTTTTATTTTCTATATCTAGTGGTGTAATCATTACTATTCCCCCATATAAAATTAATTATTACCTTTTAACCAAGATACTGGTATTTTACTTTTGTTTTCTTCCTTTGCTTCTGATGTAATATCATAGTTATATGGTGCAACTAAGAAAATTGAATTTGACACTTTTTGCATATGTCCATCTAATGCATGTGCTGCTCCACTAACAACATCTATAATTCTTCTAGCTATGTCTTTATTAACATATTCTAAATTAATAATTATAGATTTTTTATCTTTTAGTAAATCACATATTTCTTCTGACTGTTCAAAACTAGTTGGTTGCATTATTACCATTCTGACTTGCTGAGCCATACTTACAACCTTACTATTTTTTCTTCCAAATAACCCTTTTGGTTCTAAATCTTCATCTTGTTCTTCATATGTTTCGTTTATATCTTCATATTCTTCTTCTGCTTCGTCTTCTGCTCCCATTCCAAACATATTCATAAATTTATTTAACACCGCGTTTGACATTTATAAACAACCTCCTAAATTTCTCCTTCGTGTATACGATTATACTTAGTATCTAACTTTTTTGCTAGATTGTCAATAGTTTTTGCTATATGTAACAATTATTTAATTTATTTGTAATATTATTGTAATATTATGTCGCTTCTCTAACTTGATCTTCACTCGGATTTAATATCAATTCATCATATAGTATTATAGATGTTGAAACCCCTGATTCTAAGTCTAATTCCTCTAATTCAGATGTACTATAATTTGTTACTACTGAATAACTATCTGTTCTTTTTTTAACTTTTACTAATACTTTATCTAAATATCCTGCTCTTGTTCTTATGACATAATTTAGGTCTTTTTCTGTTATTATGCTAGAATTTGGCACTTTATATCCTTTAGCATCCCACCATATTATGTCAAACGATGTTTTTCTATAACTTAAGAGTTCATCAATTCCTTCATGTATGCTAAATATGATTGTTACTTCATTATTTTCTTCTTTTGTTATATATTCTATTTTTGCTTCTACTTCTTTTGTACTAGGAAGAGCTATTTTTACTTTATCTCCTATCTCAGCTGCATTTGCTTCTTCACTATCAGACACACAAGCAATATATGCTACAAAGTTATTTACTATTTTTCCTCTTTCATTACTTGTAGATATAATTTGACCTGTTTTTAAATTTAAGTTTTCCAAAAACTCTTTATTTATTTTTGAAAAGTCATTTGGATTTAATGTTTCCTCTAATCCATCTACTCTATATGATACAATTCCACTTTTTGTTGCATTTATATATTCTGCTCCGGAATTTAACTCATTTTCGTATGAGCTTCTTTCATCTATTAACTTTTTTAAGTATGAACCACTTGGACTTAATTCTCCGGCTATTTTCGCTTTTCTGGTTATATATTCTGATATATCTCGTTTATATTCTTTTATTTTTTGTGTATCATTTAAGTCATAGATTTTATCCAATGTTTCGCTTATTTGTGTGTCTAATAATTTTGTATCTGTTGAAAATAAGTCTTCATTATTTTCTTCCATAGCTTCTTGGATTTTCACATCTAGCTCAGCGATTTTAGCTTTTAAATCATCTTCGCCTGATGTATAATATCTGAATATCGGGTCTCCACTTGCCACTCTATCTCCTTCACTCTTTATTTGCACCATTCCGTTTTTGTAATTTTCACCGCTAATGACTGTTTCATCCCTTATTATATATCCATTTACTGTTTCTTCTTCCGAAATACTTCCTTCATATACAATTACCGAATCACTAGGATTTTTTATTAAATTGTATACACCAAGAGTTATATATACTAATACTGCAATTAAAAGTAGAATTACTATTACTAATTTAGGTTTATTTATATTTTTTAAATTAAATTTTTTCTTAACAGTAATATTGGGTTGAGAAGGCTCTATATTGCTATATATAGAATCTCTCTTATCTATTTTTTTCTTATAATTCTTCTTCTTTTCTTTTGCAATTTTTCTTGTTTCTTTCCTACTTTTATTATTATTGGTCTTTTTATTTTTCACTAAAGTTCCTCCAAAATAATATCAACATTGTTTTCATTTTCTGCATCTAGCCAAATAGCATTTTTATATGATTTAAACCATGTTATTTGTCTTTTTGCATATCTTCTGCTTTCCATTTTTATCTTTTCTATAGCTTCATCTCTTGTTATTTTATTATCAAAATATTCTATAATTTCTTTGTATCCTAGTCCTTGCATAGCAGTTGGAAATTTAGTATATTTTTCAATTAGTTTTCTTACTTCTTCTTCAAGTCCATTTTCTATCATTATGTCTACTCGTTTATTTATTCTGTCATATAACTTTTCTCTTTCCATATTTAAAACAAAAATTCTGTAATCATATTTTACACCGTTTTTCTTTGATTCAATTTCCATTTCTGTTTTTGTTTTTCCTGTTGCATGATATATTTCTAATATTCTTAAAATTCTTTTCTTATCATTTGGACTAATCTTTTTAATTGCTTCTGGATCTATTTCTGCCGCTTCATCATACAACTTTTCAAGTCCCTCCGCAAGTACTCTATTCTCTAATTCTTCTCTATATTTCAAATCAGTTTCAATATTAGGATATTCTATTCCATATACTAAAGAATTTAGATATAATCCTGTTCCGCCAACTATTATTGGAGTTTTTCCTTCACTAATTATTTTGTCAATGGTTTCCTCTGCATCTTTTTTATAATCTGCTACACTGTATCTTTTGTCTGGACTTACAAAGTCAACCAAATAATGTTTTGCTGCATTTCTTTCTTCTAATGTTGGTTTAGCAGTTCCTATATCCATATCTTTATATATTTGCATTGAATCACATGAAATAATTTCTCCATTTATTCTATTTGCTAATTTTATACCTAAACTTGTTTTCCCTGATGCTGTAGGTCCACAGATTACTATTACTTTTGGTTTGTCCATATCATTCCCTCTTTTTAGCCTTCAAATTTTGCTATTCCTGTTTGAATATCCTTAATATACATACATTCAAATATAAATATTATAATTGATATTATTATAAATATAATTATTTTTCTTTTAAATTTGTCTTCATCTATTTCTTTTTGTTTTAACTTTCTTAATTGCATTGCTATTGGTGTAATCATGCATATTATATTTATTGGTAAAAAAGTAAATATTATTATTTGCCTTGAGGCAGTTACTATTTTTTCATCTACACCATTAGACGCAATATTGTATATTATGTATAAAATTATATACATAAGTAAAATTCCTATTGCACTAATAACAATTTTATTTTTAGTTTCTATTTTTCCTAAAGATTTATAGAAAATCATAATAGCTGCTAAATTTAAAATTATTATAAAACCTATTGTTACTACTTCCATCTTTTCCTACCTTCTTGAAAATCTTTTTTCTATATCTGTTTTAGACATTTTTATTACTGTTGGTCTTCCATGTGGGCAAGTAAAAGGATTTGGCAACCTTAATAATTGTTCCATTAAACTATCTACTTCTTCTTTAGTTAAAGCCATATGTGCTTTTACTGCTGCTTTACAAGCCACTGTTGCTAAAAATTTATTTTCTAATTCTTGTTTTGCTGTTCTTGCTACTGTATTTATTTCATCAAGTGTTTCCAAGAATATTTCCTTAGTATCAAAGTCTAGACAAAATTCTGGTACACCAGTCAATTTTACAGTATTGTCACCGAATTCATCTACTACAAATCCTGCTTTATTGAATAGTTCTTTATTATCTCTGAAAATTCCCATTTCTCTCGTAGACAAATTAATTATATCTGGTAAAAGCATAAGTTGAGAATCTTTCTCTCCTTCACTATAATAATTTGCTTTTACTTTTTCATACATAATTCTTTCATGAGCAGCATGTTGGTCTAGTATATATAGCTCATCTCCCATTGTTAATATTATGTATGTTTTGAATGCAATTCCTATAAATTTGTATTGTGGATTATTGTCAATTCCTTCTTTTTCAAATATAGAAATTTCGTCTCCTGTTATTGGAGAAATTGGATATTTTGCTTCTTCTTCTGCCATTTTTTCTTGATATTCTTTTTTAGCATCAGAAATATCTCTTCCAAATAATCTTTTATACATTTCTTCAAAAGATTCTTCTTTTTCTTGAGGCTTTTCGTAATTTACATCTTTTGGTTGTTCTTCTACATTTTCATTTTTGATTTCTGTAGTTTCTTCTTTTACTGGTTCTTCAACAGTTTCAATATTTTTTTCTATTTTCTCAGCATTTTCGCTTATTTCTTCTACTCTTTCAGGCTCTTCTGTAATTTCTTTTTTATCTTCTCCGTCATTTACTTCTTCACTTTGAGAGTCTATATTGTTTTCTATTTCGTTTTGAACTTCTGCCTTTGGAGCCCCTTCTTGTTTCATAAAAGATGCTTTTGTTATATCTGCCAACTTTTTACCAATCTCTTCTGGAGTTTTGGTTTGTGTTAGTTCATCAATAAATCTTCTTCTTGTTTCTGGATCTAGTGAACTTACTGTACTTTTAAATTCTTTAAATTCTGGTACAGTTTTTTCTTCTTTCTTTTCTTCTGTTCTATCTATTTTCCATGGATTTGTTACTACTTTATTACTAAATAAATTTGTATTTCCTCCAGAATTTATATTTTTCAATATATCATTTGGTGTTTCTTCTTTATATGTTTTTTCAGTTTCTGGAACTAAATCAAATTGAAGCAAAGCTTGTTTTATTGAATTGTATACCGCTTTGAATATTTTTCCTTCTTCTTGAAATCTTACTTCTAATTTTGTTGGATGAACATTTACATCTACTTTTTTAGGATCCATTTCTATATTCAATACTAAAAATCCGTGTTTTCCAACTGTAACTAATCCCTTAAATCCTTGTTCTGCTGCACTTGTAAGCGTTTTATCTTTTATAAATCTTTTATTAACAAAGAATAATTGATTTGACCTATTTGAACGAGATATTGAAGGTTTTCCAATTACTCCTGTTACTCTCATATCTTCATATTCATAATCTACTGGTAATAAATTTTGAGCTATTTCTTTTCCAAATATATTATATATAACATCTTCTAATTTACCACTACCTGTAGTTTGTAAAGCTATTTTTCCCGTATTTATAAGTTTTATTGCAACACTTGGATTTGCTAATGCTATTCTTGTTAGCATGTCCTCTATATATCCTGATTCTGTAAAATCTTTCTTTAAGAATTTATATCTAACTGGTGTATTATAAAATAACTCTCTTACTGTTATACTAGTTCCTTTTGGGCATCCTTCTTCATGCTTATCTAGTATGTCTCCACCTTCTACTTCTATTTTGTATCCTATATCTGTGTTTTCAGTTTTTGAAACTAATTCTACTTTTGCTATTGCTGCAATACTTGCTAATGCTTCTCCTCTGAACCCCATAGATTTTACTGTATCTAGGTCTTCTGCTCTTCTTATTTTACTTGTTGCATGTCTCTCAAATGCTATTTCCATATCATCTGGCATTATTCCGCTACCATCATCTGTAATTCTTATGTATGATATTCCTCCGTTTTTTATTTCGACTGTTATATTTCTTGCTCCTGCATCTATTGAATTTTCAACCAATTCTTTTACAACTGATGCTGGTCTTTCTATAACTTCACCAGCTGCTATTTGGTTTATAGTTAAATCATCTAATAAAACTATTTTTCCCATCTTTTTCTCCTTATATTTCTTTCTCTTATTTGTATATGAATTATATCATTTGTAAATATTTTTGTACAGTATTCATAGTCAATTTATTGTTACAATTCTTAGTTTAGAAATTAATCAATTTAAATTGTCTATTAAAGATTTTTCAGTTCTGCGTAAGCGTTCAAACGAGCTTAAAGGATTTAAGCGAAGTGCGTTTGGAGCGTAGCGACCGCAAGGAACTGTAAAATCTTTAATAGACAATCTTAAAATATATTATTACTCTAAGAATTGTAACACTTTATTGGATTATGAATAGTATATAATATACAAAAGAAGTCAAATTCTTTATGAGGGAGGTATCGTATGAGAGGATGTAACGGAGAAATATTATGGTTCATAGTATTGATCTTATTACTTTGCGGATGCTGCGGTGGAAATAACTGCGGATGTGGATGCGGAAACGACAACAACTGCGGTTGCTAGTAAATTAAGCTACTCATAAAGTAGTATTTTGGAAAGGAGGATTTTTTATGCCAGACAAATGTGGATGCGGATTTGGAAATGACAATTGCTGCTTCCTAATTATATTCTTAATATTAATATGCTGCTGCTGTGGTGGAAACAACAGAGGATGCTGCTAATAGCTAACTATTAATCTTAAATGTTCATAAAAAAATCACTCATTTAATTATGAGTGATTTTTGCTTTGGTTGGGCTGGCTAGATTCGAACTAGCGCATGCATGAGTCAAAGTCATGTGCCTTACCGCTTGGCTACAGCCCAATGTTTAATTAAATGGGGTGGAATATGGGACTCGAACCCATGGTCTCCAGTGCCACAAACTGGCGCGTTAACCAACTACGCTAAATCCACCATCTGTTTATACAACAATATCTATTCTACCCCATTTTTGTAATATTGTCAACCTTATTTTTACTTTTTTATCAATTTTCTTGTTAAATATCTTCTCTTGCCCATATAATAAGTCTATATCTTGAGTCGTCTGTACAAGTTGATAATGAAATTTCTCTTTGTCCTGCAGTATCTCTTGTTATATAATCTGCATCATCTGCTGAAGTGTTATATATATTATATATTATATATTTTACTCTGTTTCCACTTGTGTCTGTTATATATATTTCATCATCATTTTTCAATTCTTTGTTTCTTGAGAAAAATGTTCCATTTCTATAGTTATGTCCTACTATTACAGTATTTCCTACTTGATTTAAGCCCGGTCCTGTTAAAATACCAACTGATGCTTCAAGCGAAGTTTTTGTTGCTCTTTCTAATATTGGATATTCCAAATCTATTGCTGGTATTTCTATTGTTCCCATTACTGTAAATCCTTTGTATGTTACTACTCTATTTTCTGAACCTCCATTATTTGCAACTTCATTTCCTGCTATTGTAAAGTTAAATGATTCATTAGTTGTATTTTGAATGATGGTATTTCCTCCACCTCCAATTATAATGCTATTATTAAACTCATTAAGTGCTGTATCTATATCCTGTTCTTGAAAATATCTTCTTATTGTATCATATCCCCAGAAACCTAATAAAGTAAATATAACTATGATTACTATTACTAAAATTACAGTTAAAACTTTATTATATCTTTTATCTATCATAATGTTTCCTTTCCATTTTTATTAATTAACTATATATATTATAACATAATATTATTAATTAATCTAGCTTTTTTCTTAAGTTTTATCTTGTAGGAAGTGTTTCTCCTCCTAAGATATGAAAGTGTAAGTGTTTTACAGCTTGTCCTGCATCTTT
>CALXVF010000029.1 GCA_944391895.1 uncultured Clostridia bacterium | reverse complement strand
AAGAATTATGGCGGACAAATAGAAAATCAGCAAAAAAAATTAGGATGTTCTTGTGATTGGGAAAGAAAAAGATTTACCCTAGATGAAGGGTTGTCAAAAGCTGTATTAGAAGAATTTTATAATTTATATAAAGACGGTCTAATTTATAGAGGTAAAAAAATGATAAATTGGTGTCCTTATTGTCAGACATCAATTTCAGATGCGGAAGTAGAATATGAAGAAGAACTTTCAAGTTTGTGGAAAATAAAATATAAAATAAAAGGTGAAGACTCATTTATTGAAGTTGCAACAACAAGACCAGAAACAATGCTTGGAGATACGGCAGTAGCAGTAAATCCAAAAGATGAAAGATACAAAGATTTAGTTGGAAAAACATGTATACTTCCAATTGTAAATAAAGAAATACCAATAATAGCAGATGAATTTGTAGATAAAGAATTTGGAACAGGATGTGTTAAAATAACACCAGCACATGATCCAAATGATTATGCAGCAGGATTAAGACATAATCTAGAAATTGTAGAAGTTTTTAACGAATCTAATATAATGGGAAATATTGTTCCGGAATTCGAAGGAATGACTGCAATTGAAGCAAGACCAAAAGTAGTTGAAAAATTAAAAGAACTAGGAGTTCTTACAGATATAACAGATTATACACACAATGTTGGAAAATGCTATAGATGTCATAATACAATAGAACCAAGAATATCTGAGCAATGGTTTGTCGCAATGAAAAAATTAGCACAGCCGGCAATAGAAGCAGTAAAAAATGGTGATGTGAAATTTGTGCCAAAAAAATATGAAAAAACATATTTCAATTGGCTTGAAAACATACAAGATTGGTGTATATCAAGACAATTATGGTGGGGACATAGAATTCCAGCATACTATTGCAAAGACTGCGAACACATAACTGTTGCAAAAGAAAATCCAGAAAAATGTGAAAAATGTGGAAGTACAAATATATATCAAGATGAAGATACACTAGATACATGGTTTAGTTCAGCATTATGGCCTTTTTCAACAATGGGATGGCCAAATACAGAAGCAGAAGACTATAAAACTTTTTATCCAACAAATTGCTTAGTTACAGCTTATGATATTATATTCTTCTGGGTAGTAAGAATGGTATTTTCAGGTTTATATGCAACTAGCAAAAAGCCATTTAGTGATATAGTTATGCATGGTATAGTTAGAGATAGCCAAGGTAGAAAAATGTCTAAAAGCCTAGGAAATGGAATTGACCCATTAGAAATAATTAATAAATATGGAGCAGATAGCCTAAGATTTTCAGTACTTTCAGGAACAACAATGGGAAATGATGTAAAATATATGCCTGAAAAACTAGAACAAGCATCAAATTTCTCAAATAAAATTTGGAATGCTGCTAAATTTATAACAATGAATGCAGCATCAGATAAAGAAATTATTGAGTTTAGCAAAAATCCAGTAAACTTAAGAGTTGAAGATAAATGGATAATAGGAAAACTAAATAATTTAATAAATGAAGTTACAGAAAACATTAAAAACTATGATTTAGGAATAGCACTAGATAAAATTTATTCATTTATCTGGGACGAATTCTGTGATTGGTATATAGAAATAGCAAAAACAAGATTGGGTACTGATGAAAAGATAGTAGTTTCTTATGTATTAGACTATGTATTTAGAAATAGCTTAAAATTACTACATCCATTCATGCCTTTTGTTACAGCTGAAATCTACTCATATTTAGTAGACTATGATGGAAAAGACATTATGATTTCAGAGTGGCCAAAAGATACAAATGAGGATTTTGAAAAAGAAATGAAATTTGTAGAAGGAATAAAAGATATAATTGTTCAAATTAGAAATATTAGAACAAATATGAATATACATCCTTCTAAGAGAGTAAAATTAATAGCAGTACCAAATTCAAAAAATAGCGAAATAAAAGCATACTTAAAAGATAGTGAAGAGTATATTAAGAAATTGGGTTTTGGAAATGATTTAGTGATTCAAGATGACTTAACAGGAATAGACAATAATGCTATTTCAGTAGTAAATGAAGAGTTAAAAATATACATGCCATTTTCTGATTTAGTAGACTTAGAAGAGGAAAAAGAAAGATTAGAAAATGAAAAGAAAAAATTAGAAGCAGAAGTACAAAGAAGCAATAAAATTCTATCAAATCAAGGATTTTTAGCAAAAGCACCAAAAGAGAAGATAGAAGAAGAAAAGGCAAAATTAGAAAAATATACTAAATTGTTAGAAGAAACAAATGAAAGATTAAAAAATATATAATAAAAGGGATGGTTAGAAATGTCTGATAAAGAACCAAAAGATAAAGTAATAATTGAAAAGAAAGCAAAAAAACAATTAGAAAATGAGCATAAGACTACGAAAAATAAGAAACAAAAAGTAAATAAAGTATTACTTACAATACTCTTAGTTCTTGCAATAATTGTAATTATAGTTGGAATTATATATGGTGGAAAAATCTTGAATAAAGCAAAGTTAGATAATGAAATAAATGAGTTATCTAGTAAAAGCATTGAAAATGATGACTTTTCAAATATAAGTATACAAACAAGTGGGCAATATGCAATTGTAGAAAAAGCTGTAAAAGAGTTTTATAGTGAATATTCTGCATTAAGAAAAGATTTTATAGATAAAATCAATGATGAGAAAATCCAAAAAATGCTTTCAATCGAAAATTATCAAAATGATGGACCAGAATTTCAAGAGTCTTTGCAATATATAGAAGAAACGCAAGAAGCATTTAATGAGGTAGCTGAAAACTTGGAAAACATATTGAAACCAGAAAACATAATGAGAAGAGTAGAAAATCAAAATTTAGGCTCATATTATATTAATTTATATAGAGATTATTTCTTTGAAGGGGATAATCTAATAGAAGATTTACAAAAGTCTTCTCAAGATGTAACAGATGCAAAAAAATTGATGAATAATTTATATAATAATGAGATAAAAATTTTAAACTTTTTAATAGAGAATAAAAATGACTGGACAATTTTAGATAATAAGCTAACTTTTGATACTGCTAGTTTGTCAGCAGAATATAACACATTAAAAACGCAATTATATGCAGAGTGAATTAAGAAAAATGTCGAAAACTTCTAATAATTCGACAAAATATCCTATGGAAATAAATGGCAAAAAGAACTATAATATTAAAAAAGATATTATAGTTTTTTTTTTGGCTAGTTGGTGAAAACCATTTTTAATGAATATAAAAATAAAGGAGGAAAAATGTGATAGTAGAATTTAAAAAAGAGGACAAGGTATTAATTTTTAAATTAACAGAAGATGTTGATCAACATACTTCAGAAAAAATTAGGAGGAAAATGGATAATGAAATTAAAAGATATATTCCAAGAAAAGTTATATTTGATTTTAGTAACATCTCTTTTATGGATAGCGCTGGAATAGGAATGGTTTTAGGAAGATATAAATTGGCTCAAATGTTAGATGGAGAGCTAGAAATAATTAATGTAAATAGAGCTATGAAAAAAATTTTTGATATGAGTGGAGTATCAAGAATAATTAACATAGTAGAGGAGGAAAAAAATGAAGGGGTTATATGATAATGAAATGAAATTAGAGTTCATAAGTAAAACAAATAATGAAGCATTTGCAAGAATAACAGTAGCAGCATTTGTATCACAACTAGATCCAACAATAGATGAGCTTTCAGATATAAAAACAGCTGTATCAGAAGCTGTAACAAATAGCATAATTCATGGATATGAAGATGAAGAAGGAATAATCCGAGTATCTGCCAAACTATTTGGAAATAGTGTAGAAATAGAGATATCAGACAATGGAAAAGGAATAGGAAATATAGAAGAGGCAAGAAAGCCACTTTATACATCTAAACCTAATTTAGAAAGGTCTGGTATGGGATTTACAATAATGGAAAGTTTTATGGATGATGTAAAAATAGAATCTGCATTAGGCTTGGGTACAAAAATAACTATGAGAAAACAAATAGGAGGAGAAAAGCAGGAAGAGGAAATGGATGTAAGAGAAGCATAAAACTAAATTTTTAGAATAAAATTAGGAGAAGGTTATGAATGAGACTCTAAAAAAGCAAATACAGGAGGCTCAAGCTGGAAATAGAGTAGTATTAAATGACCTAGTAGAAAAAAATAATGGACTTATATGGAGTGTAGTAAAAAGATTTGAAGGAAGAGGATATGATATAGAAGATATTTACCAGATAGGGGCAATGGGATTTATAAAAGCCATACAAAAATTTGATTTTTCATATGATGTAAATTTATCTACTTTTGCAGTTCCATATATAATTGGAGAAATAAAGAGATTTTTAAGAGATGATGGAATGATAAAAGTATCAAGACAAATAAAAGAATTATGGGCAAAAGCAAATAAAATAAAAAGCGAATTTGAGAAGCAAGGAAGAACAATAAGTGTAGAGGAAATAGCTAAAATGCTAAATGTATCAAAAGAAGAAATAGCAGTATCTCTAGACTCAAATAATAATGTAGAATCGCTATATGATAAAGAAGATGAAGATGGACTATGCTTAATGGATAAAATAAAAACAAGTGAAAATGAAGAAGAACGAACGATTAATAGAATAGCGTTAAAAGATGGAATAAATAGATTGAAACCGAGAGAAAAAGAGATTATATTTTTAAGGTATTACAAATGTCAAACACAGAAAGACGTGGCTAGAACCATGGGAATAAGCCAAGTGCAAGTATGTAGATTAGAAAAACAAATATTAAATACATTATATGAAGAATTAAAGGAGGCATAGTGAGAAGATTAGCTATCATATTGGTTATATTTATTTTTATCATTTTTGCAATACCAATAATATTTACTAAAACAAATGCTACAAATAGTGAAGAAACAAATGAGATTCCAGAAAACAATGAAATAACAGAAGAAAATAAAATAGAAGAAGTAGTTTTAAAAGATTACGACTATAAACAATATGATACAATAAAATTATTACATAAAGACACAAATCAAATAGAAGAACTGCCATTAGATAAATATTTGTTAGGTGTAGTTTCTGCCGAAATGCCAGCCACATTTGAACAAGAAGCTCTAAATGCACAGGCAGTTGTTGCAAGAACATACACAATTTATTGTATAAGTCATAGCAGTAATAAACATGGAGAAGCAAATATATGTGATGACTCGACATGTTGCCAAGCATGGATTTCTAAAGAGGATAGAATGGCGAGATGGGAAGAAGATGTTAGAGACTCTAACTGGAATAAAATTACAATGGCAGTTAATAATACTAGTGGAAAAATAATAACATATAATGGGGAAGTTATAGATGCATTTTTCCATTCCAATAGTGGAGGGACAACAGAAGCACCGGTAAATGTTTGGGGAGGTACAAATTATCCATATCTTCAATCTGTTCAAACTTCTGGAGAAGATGCATATTCGCAATATAGCTCAGAAGTAGTTTTGTCAAGAGAAGAATTTAAAAATAAGATAAAAGAAAAACATTCTGATTTTACGATTGATTATAATGCTCAGGACTGCATAAAAATTACAGAATACACTGAATCGGGAAGAGTAAAGACAATAAAAATAGGTAATTTAAATCTTTCAGGAGTGGAAGTTAGGAGTTTATTAGGATTAAGGTCAGCAAATTTTTCAGTAGCTATTGAAGGAGATAATATAAAATTTTCGGTTACTGGATATGGCCATGGAGTTGGAATGAGTCAAACTGGAGCAGATAGTATGGCTAAATCGGGAAGTAATTATCAAGAAATTATAAAACATTTTTATACAGGAGTGGAAATAGTGGATATGTAAAATTATTGATTAAAATTCACGACATAATATTTATTTAATAAAATTGTATAATTGAACTTCTGGTTCCTTGCGGTCGCTTCGCTCCAAACGCACTTCGCTGAAAATCCTTTCAGCTCGTTTGAACGCTTACGTAGAACTGCGAAGGTTCCAATTATACAATTTTATTAAAAACAGAATATACTGTGAATTTTAATAACAAATTTTAAATAATACATGTATATTTTCCTAAAATAAGGAAATAATCTTAGAAATAAGATTAAAGTTACAAGGAGGATATATATGAGAAGAGAGAAAAGAAACGAAAGAAAAGAAGAGGAAAAAATAAAATGGGGAAAGTTAATAAGTTTTGTAATAGCTATAATTCTATTAGGAGTTGCAATTGCAATTTCAATGAGTCAAGAAAATACTGTAGGAGAAATGAGTTATAGTAATTTAAAGAATAATAGTAACAATACTACAGTATTACCAACAGAAGAAGCTAGTTCAGAACTTAGCAAAAATGTTAACGAGGTTTTGATGGCAAATACTATTAATGAAACTGGTGGAGATAATGAAGAAGAGAATGATAATGAAATAGATGAAATAAAAAATTCTTTAGAAACAAATGCCAATACAGCTCAAAATAATATTACGGAAAAAAATGGAACAATAGAAAAGGAACAAAATAAACAAGAGGAGACGAATAAAGTAAATGAAGATAAGGCTCAAGAAATAAAATTTATATACCCAATAGAAGGTGAAGTTATAAAAGAATTTGCAAAAGATAGCTTAATCTATTCGGAAACATTGGAAGAGTGGGTAACACACACTGGAATAGACATAAAAGCAGAAAGAGCGACCGTAGTTAAATCAGTTGCTGACGGAACAGTAAAATCAATAAAGAATGATCCAAGATTTGGACTAACTGTTACAATAGAACATAGTGATGGATATACAAGTAGTTATTCAAGCTTACTTACAGCAGAGTTTGTAAAAGAAGGAGAAAAAGTAACTCAAGGTCAAACAATTGGGACAGTAGGAAATAGTGCAGTATTTGAAGTAGCACAAGATAATCACTTACATTTTGAATTATTAAAAGATGGGAGTAATATTAATCCAGAAATGTATTTAAAATAGTTAACAATATTAGTTTGCATAAAATATAAAAGAGCGTAAAAAAAGATTAAAAACAAATGTAATATAATTGTAATATATGGATAAAAAAGCTTAAAAATGAGACAAAAAAAGGATTGTCTCATTTTTTGTCACTTTGACTTTTTACGACTAAAATGATAAAATTTCGACAGATAGAAAGATGTAGGTGATAAAATGATTTACCAAAATGATATTACAAATTTAGAATCAGATATCAGAGAAAAAATCGGACAAAAGATAATAGTTAAGGGATCTTTAGGAAGAAGTAAGTCGTTTGAAAAGGAAGCTACTATTGAAAAAGCGTATACTAATATTTTTATAGTTAAGTATGAAGAAAACAAAAGAAGTGTCTCTTATCAGTATAAGGATGTTTTAACTAGAACCGTTGAGGTAGATGTATTTGATGGAGAAGGATATAGCCCATTAATACCACCAGCAGTTAAAACACCAAGAAAGGTAAAAGCTACTTTATAGGTATAACAAAAATGCAAGTTTTAAGGACTTGTATTTTTTTTGCTAAAGTTACAACTTATAAATTGTATATTCTAAGATTTTTTGTTTCTTGCTGTCGCAGCTAAAATTCTTCGAATTTTACAGCTCCAAACTGCGCGAAACTACAAAATCTTGAACATGCAATTTAATATTATTAGTAACTTTAATGCCAAAATAATATATGTTTTTTATTCCCGGTGCTAGGACGCACCGTACGGTTCGCTTATCGCTCTCCTTGAATAAAAAACATATATTATTTTGATATTAAATTATTATAAATAAAGCTAAGAATTAAAAGTATAATAATAATCCAGTAATACTTAGCAAAAAAGTTCATTAGTTTAGGAATAAAATTATATCTATTTTTTATAATATCAACAATTAAATTTATAACAAGTATTATGAAAAATATAAAAAGTGGAATAGACAAAATATTAAAATAAAAAGCTTTTATAAAATTAAAATGAAAAATTTCATTAAAAGCTCTAGTCAATCCACATCCAGGGCAATAAATTCCAGTAAATTGCGTAAAAATACAATCTACTGGAAAAATTGCTATAAGACATATAAAAATTATCAAAATACTTAATATTAAAATATTTATAAATTTCTTATTCATAATTAATCACTTAATGGGTTTCCGTTAGCATCAGTATTAATGCTTCCTGTTAAAATCATAATACCTTCTACTAATCCCCAAACTGCTGAAACTACAGCCAAAAATCCACAAGAAAGTAAAGACATTAAAAGCTGGGCAACAGCTTTTCCTGTATAACCTAAATAAAAGTTGTGAACTCCTAAACTACCTAAAAGAATACCTAATATTCCTGCTGCAATTTTAGATTTTGGTTGACCATTATAACCATTGTTATTGTATTGTTGATTATAATTGCCTTGTTGGTTATAGCCATTATTATTGTATTGTTGGTTGTAGTTATTTTGTTGGTTTTGGTTGTAGTTAGGTGTAGTGTAATTATTATTTTGATTATTGTTTTGCTCATTATTTGTTGAATTAGTTTCTTGAGCTGTTGTTACGACTGGTTGACCTTGTGGATTATTAGCATTTTGTTTTGCTAAACATTCATCACACAAGTCTTGATTATTATTAGTTGGTTTTCCACATTGTTTACAATACATATAAATTCCTCCTTAAATTTTATTGTCCTTATTATACTATAATATATGCATTTTGCCAATAGGGTATGAAATAAAAAATGATAAAAAAGGTTCTTTTTAAGTATATAAAGCATATATATTAATAAATGGAATGAAGGAGGTAAATATTTTAATGGAATTAGAAAAAAACAATTTAACAATAAATCAAATTGTTGCACAAAAATTGGACACCGCAATATGCGAAGGCGATTGTATAGTGCCTGACATAAAACCAGATATATTTAGTATAATAACATCAAGCGGAATAGTAAATATTTACAAAAAAGAAGTAATGGATGGAAAAGTAAGGGTTGATGGAGCAGTAAATACATATACAATGTATATAGCAGAAGAAAATGGAAAAAGAGAAATAAGAAGCATTAATTATGTTTTAGACTTTTCTCAGATTATTAATATTGAAAACGCACAGAGTGATATGACACTGGAAATGCAAACAACTTTAAAAACAGTAGAATCAAGAATGATAAACGAAAGAAAAATAAATGTAAAAGCTATTTTAGATTTAGACATAAAATTATTTACGAATACAAATGAGGAATTTATCACGGGAATAGCGGATATAAGTGACCTTCAAAGAATGGATAGCACAATAAATGTAAATTCTTTGATAGGTACAGGAAAAACAAAAACGCAAGCAAAAGAAACAATATCAATTGACAGTATAGACAATTTAGCTGAAATACTAAAAGTAAATTTAGAAATAGCTAATAAAGACACAAAAGTTAGTTACAATAAAATCTTAGCAAAAGCCGATACAAAATTAAAAATAATGTATTTAACAGATGATGGAAGAGTAAATGAAACATTTGCTTCGATACCAATTGTAGGATTTATAGACATGAAGGATATTTCAGAAGATAATGTATGTGACGTTCAATATGAAATAAAAAATATGGTAATAAAGCCAAATGGAATGCAAGAACACTCAATATATGTTGAGATAGAAATTGAAATTATAGCATCTGCATATGAAACAAAAGAATTAAATATAATTCAAGACTTATATAGTCCAAGTAGAAATCTAGTATTTGAACAAAAACAAGTAAGAGCAATGCAAAACAAATCAAATTATAAAGGAATATATAATATTAGAGAAAAGCAATTATTAAATATAGGAGAAGAAAAGGTATATGATGCAGATGTAAGAGTAGATATAGAAAATTATAAGATATTAAATGATGAAATATGGATAAATGGAAATGTAAATATAATATTTATCCATTCATTAAACAATATGCAGGAAATAGGAACAAGTCAAATGCAACTTCCACTAGAATATAAAATGAGTTGTAAAGGAATGAAAATAGATAATAATGTAAAAATTGACGTTGATTTGCCACTTCAAGATTTTGCAATTCTACCAAATGGAGAAATAGAAATAAAAATAGATATAGAATTTGGCGTAAAATCATCTGCAGAAATAGATATAAATAAAATTTGCAATATTAAAGAGAGTGAAAATACTTCAAAGAATGAATATAATATGGTTATATATTTTACTAAAAAAGAAGATAGTTTGTGGAAAATTGCGAAAGAATTTAGTAGTACAGTAGATAGTATAAAAAATTACAATGAATTAGCCTCAGATGAGATAACACCAGGAATGCAACTATTTATTACTAAATACGTAGGAGTTAATGGATAAAATTTATTCAAGAACTAGGTTACCTAGATTCAGGATAAATCTAAATAGACGGTAATAGCCCAGTAATAAGACCGCATAAAAAGATAATATTTACAATTTTAATTGTGATAATGATAGGATATTTTACTGCAATTACTATTATAAAAGCTATTACTCCTATTATCGAAAGACAATGTAGAGTCATAGCTCAAAGTACAGCATCAAAATATGCAAATGAAGCATGTAATGAAGCTATGCAAAAAGTAACATATGAAGATTTATGTACAATAGAAAGGGACTCAGAAGGACGAATTAGATTAATAGAAATGAATGTAGTAAATGTAAATAAACTTAATTCTGAAATAGCATTAAATATACAAGAAAAACTCAATAATACAACCAGTAGTAAATTTTACATACGTTTAGGTAGTTTTACAGGTAGCAAACTTTTATCAGGAAGAGGGCCAAATGTAGAAGTAAGAATGTCTACAATAGGAGCAGTTACAACAAGTATAAAATCAGAATTTACAGAAACAGGAATAAATCAAACAATGCATAAAATATACATAGACATAAGTTGTAATGTAAGTTTGCTAAGTCCGTTCAAAGATTTAGATGAACAAATAACTGCACAAGTTCTATTATCAGAAACAGTAATATCAGGAGATATACCAGATAGTTATTATGACTTAGAGGGAATGAGCCCAGAAGACACAATGAATATGATGAATTAATTGAATTGCTAGTAAAAGATGAATTGTGAATTTAATATTCAAAATTCGTCTTTTACAAAGTGAAAATAAAGAAGTGTCAAATAATGTCATAAATTGCAATAATTTGACGTACGATTTAACTTGAAAAATGGAATAAAATGGTATAAAATAAAAACATTAAATCTAATCACATAATTTTAATTCGATGTATTTTAATTCAAAAATTTTAAATCTTAAAATTTATTTCTAAATATTTATTTAATTAAAA